>JALZNB010000604.1 GCA_030857905.1 Actinomycetota bacterium | reverse complement strand
GCCCCCCGGCGCGCTGCCCCTCATCCGTGGCCCGCGTTCCAACCCCAACCACCTGCTCTGTGTCGAGGCTTTCAGCGTGCAGACCGTCGAGGGCGACCACTACCTCGATCACGACACAGGCATGGGCACCAAGAAGAGGGAACTGTTCGGGGACACCGAGAACGTTGGGCGCGAGTAGCTCCTGACGGGCGGGACACGATCTAGTCGGCGGACTTGATGGCTCGCAGCACTGTCGCCAGTACGGCGATCGCGCCTGACTTGTCCAGTGGTTCGTTGCCGTTGCCGCACTTCGGCGATTGAACACACGACGGGCAGCCCGCCGGGCATTCGCAGGCGGCGATGGCGTCGTGGGTGGCGGTGAGCCAGGGGACCAGCGCGGCATGTCCTCGGTCCGCGAAGCCGGCTCCACCCGGATGTCCGTCGTGCACGAACACCGTGGGTCGACCGGTGTCCGGGTGCATGGCGGTCGATACGCCGCCGATGTCCCAGCGGTCGCAGGTGGCGAACAGGGGGAGCAACCCGATCGCCGCGTGTTCGGCGGCGTGGAGGGCGCCGGGAACGGCGCCCGGGTCGAGGCCCGTGTGGCCGGAACCCTTACCCGTCAACAGTTTCTCGTCAATCGTGTACCACACCGCGCGGGTGCGCAGGGTTTGCGATGGCAGGTCGAGGGGGATCTGGTCCAAGACCTCACCCGACGGCAACCTGCGGAGGTAGCCGACCACCTGGGACGTCACCGCCACCTCGCCGAGACACACGGTGACGCCGCCGAAGCGATGTTCCGACGCGGTCGACAGCACAGTGATGTCGACGACCTCCCTGGGTGAGGTCGACCAGTCCGGGTTCTGCGCGTGTACCAGCGCCAGGCACGCCTCCAGGTCCAGTTCGTCCACCACGTACGACGATCCCTGGTGCAGGTACAGCGCCCCCTGGTGCACGGTCGCGCAGGCGTTTCCGGCGTTCACCGTGCCGAGCATCCGACCGGAGTCGGCTTCGACGACGACGATTTGTTCGCCACCGGACCCGCGGATGTCGACGGCGGCGTGCGGGCGATCACGCGAGGTCCAGTACCAGCCGTTGGGGCGTTTGCGGAGGTGGCCGTCGGCGACGAGGTCGTCGAGGACGGCGCGGGCGCTGTCGCCGCCGAAGGCGTTCAGGCAGTCGAGGGTGAGGGGTAGTTCGGCGGCGGCGCAGGCCAACTGCGGCGCGAGGACGTAGGGGTTGCCCGGATCGGTGACCGTCGCCTCGATTGGTTTGTCCAGGACGGCTTCCGGGTGGTGGACGAGGTAGGTGTCCAGTGGATCGTCGCGGGCGACGAAGACGACCAGTGCGCCGTCGCCCGCTCGGCCCGCGCGTCCGGCCTGCTGCCAGAAGGAGGCCAAGGTGCCCGGGTAGCCCGCGACAACCACCGCGTCCAGCCCGGAGATGTCCACGCCGAGTTCCAGCGCGTTGGTGCTGGCCACGCCGAGCAGGTCGCCCCTGGCCAGGGCGTTCTCCAGGGCGCGGCGCTCTTCCGGGAGGAACCCGGCTCGGTAGGCGGCGACCCGGTCGGCCAGTGCGGTGTCCACCTCGGACAGGATGCGGCGGGCGCTCAGCGCGGTGAGTTCGGCGCCGAGTCGGGACCGTACGAAGGCGAGTGTTCGGGCGCCTTCGACGACCAGGTCGGCCAGGATGCGGGCGGTCTCCGCGCCTGCCGAGCGCCGGACCGGGGCGCCGTTCTCCCCGGCCAGTTCGTCCAGCAGCGGCGGTTCCCACAGGGCGATGGTCCGTGCGCCGCGCGGGGAGTGGTCGTCGGTCACCGCGACGCAGTCCACGCCGGATAGGCGGGTCGCTGACGCGGCCGGGTCGGACACCGTGGCCGATGCCAGCACGAACACCGGGTCGGCGCCGTACTTGCGGGCCACCCGTCTGAGCCTGCGCAGCAGCAGGGCGACGTGTGAGCCGAAGACGCCCCGGTAGCTGTGGCACTCATCGACGATGACGTAGCGCAGGCGCCGGAAGAAGGTCGCCCAGCGGCCGTGCGCGGGGAGCACGCCGCGGTGCAGCATGTCCGGGTTGGTGAACACCCAGCGCGCGTGCGCGCGCACCCAGTCGCGTTCGACCATGGGGGTGTCGCCGTCGTAGCTGGCGGCTCGCAGGCGCAGGTCGAGTGCGTCGACGGATCGGAGTTGGTCGGCGCCCAGTGCTTTTGTCGGCGAGAGGTAGAGCGCGGTGGCCTTGGGGTCGTCGATCAGTGCCGAGATCACCGGGAGTTGGTAGGCCAGGGACTTGCCGGACGCGGTGCCGGTGGCGATCACGACGTGGCGGCCCGCGTGGGCGTGTTCGGCGGCGGTGACCTGGTGTGCCCACGGTGTGTCCACACCGCACCGGGCGAACGCGGTCCGCGCGGTCTCCGGGGTCCACATCGGCCACGGCGCGAGGACCTCGGTCCGTTCCGGCAGCTCGGCGACGTGGGTCAGCGGGTTCTCTCCGACCGGCACCCCGGCGAGCACTCGGCCGAGCAGCATGCCGCCACGATCGACAGCCACGTTCGCACCCACCGGACGAGCTTCGCACATCCGTTCGTCGTCGTGGTCAAGAGGTAAGTCGATCTTGAGAGATAGTTCACAGATAGTTCGCGTAACGTCACAGAGGGTGCACGGTATGGGACGGCTGGTGTCTGGCGTCCCTTCTACCAATAGACTCCGCCGTCATCCCACCGATTGTGGTGGTGCACACGTGAAGTCGGGGTCGATTTACGTCGTCTGGTAGTGGCGGATGTCGGCGCTGAAACAGGCAGATCATCAGGAGGACGGATGTCCGGGCAGTTCCTCGCGGCGGACCTGACGCTCACCGGCGGCGATCGCGGTGTCGTGGTCGTCGTCGCCGTGATCGCCCTCGCCGCTCTCGCCGTCGGCTATGTCCTGCTCAAGGAGGTCTTGGCCGCGGGCCAAGGCACTCCCAAGATGCAGGAGATCGCCAAGGCAGTGCAAGAGGGTGCGGCGGCGTATCTCAAGCGGCAGCGGAACACGCTACTGATCTTCGGTAGCGCGGTGTTCCTGTTGTTGTTCCTGCTACCGGCCGACAGCGCCGGAGAACGGATAGGACGGTCGCTGTTCTTCCTCGTCGGCGCCGTGTTCTCCTTCGGCATCGGCTACCTCGGCATGTGGCTGGCCACTCAGGCCAACCTCCGCGTCGCGGCCGCGGCCAATGAGGATGGTGGCCGGGAGAAGGCCACCCGGATCGCGTTCCGCACCGGTGGCGCGGTCGGCATGGCGACCGTCGGCCTCGGTCTCTTCGGTGCCGCGATCGTCGTCCTCGTCTACACCGGGGAGGCCCCGAAGGTCCTCGAAGGCTTCGGTTTCGGTGCCGCGCTCATCGCGATGTTCATGCGAGTCGGCGGTGGCATCTTCACCAAGGCCGCCGACGTCGGTGCCGACCTGGTCGGCAAGGTCGAGCAGGGCATCCCCGAGGACGACCCGCGCAACGCCGCGACCATCGCGGACAACGTGGGCGACAACGTCGGTGACTGCGCGGGCATGGCGGCCGACCTCTTCGAGTCCTACGCGGTGACCCTGGTCGCCGCACTGATCCTGGGCAGCACCGCGTTCGGTGTGCAGGGACTGCTGTTCCCGCTGATCGTTCCCGCGCTCGGCGTGATCACCGCGATGCTCGGTGTCTACATCACCAAGGCGCGTCCCGGTGAGAGTGGCCTGACCACGATCAACCGGTCCTTCTACATCTCAGCGCTGGTGTCCGCGGTGCTGTGCACGGCGGCCGCGTTCATCTTCCTGCCGAACTCCTTCTCCGCGCTGACCGGCTCGGACTACTCGGGCATCGACGGCAGTCCGGCGCTCATCGCGGCTGTCGCGGTCATCATCGGCATCGTGCTGGCCGGGGTGATCCTCTGGCTGACCGGTTACTACACCGGCACGGAGAACAAGCCCGTCCAGGAGGTTGGCAAGACCTCGTTGACCGGTGCGGCGACAGTAATCCTCTCCGGTATCTCGATCGGCTTCGAGTCCGCTGTGTACACCGCCCTCGTCATCGGTGCGGCTGTCTACGGCGCGTTCCTGTTGTCCGGGTCGCTTGTGGTGGCGCTGTTCGCCATTGCGCTGGCGGGCTGTGGTCTGCTGACCACGGTCGGCGTCATCGTCGCCATGGACACCTTCGGTCCGGTGTCGGACAACGCGCAGGGCATCGCGGAGATGTCCGGCGACGTCACCCCCGAGGGCGCGCAGATCCTGACCGAGCTCGACGCGGTCGGCAACACGACCAAGGCGATCACCAAGGGCATCGCGATCGCCACGGCTGTGCTCGCGGCGACAGCGCTGTTCGGCTCCTATCAGGACGCCATCGGGCAGGCGCTGCTCAAGACGGGGGAAACGCTCAACCTCACCGACTTCATCGTGTTCAGCCCGAACGTGCTCGTGGGCATCATGATCGGTGCGGCAGTGGTGTTCATGTTCTCCGGTCTCGCGATCAACGCGGTCACCCGCGCCGCCGGTGCGATCGTGTTCGAGGTGCGCCGCCAGTTCCGGGAGAACCCCGGGATCATGGAGGGCACCACCAAGCCGGAGTACGGCAGGGTCGTCGACATCTGCACCCGTGACTCGCTGCGCGAGTTGGCCACTCCCGGTCTGCTCGCGGTGCTCGCCCCGATCGCGGTCGGCTTCGGTCTCGGCGTCGGCCCGCTGGCGGGCTACCTCGGTGGCGCCATCGCCACCGGCACGCTCATGGCGGTGTTCCTGGCGAACTCCGGTGGCGCGTGGGACAACGCGAAGAAGCTGGTCGAGGACGGCAACCACGGTGGCAAGGGGTCTCCCGCGCACGAGGCGACCGTCATCGGTGACACCGTCGGTGACCCGTTCAAGGACACCGCGGGCCCGGCGATCAACCCGCTGATCAAGGTGATGAACCTGGTCTCGCTGCTGATCGCGCCCGCGATCGTCACCTTCTCGGTCGGCGCGGACGCATCGACCGGGATTCGGGTGACCATCGCGCTCGTCGCGCTGGCCCTGATCATCGTGGCTGTCGTGGTGTCCAAGCGTCGCGGTACGGCGATCGCCGACACCCCGGCGGAGTCGGTGACCAACGGCGCTGCCTGATCACCTGTTTGGCTGATCGACACTTGTGGGTGAGGCCCGCTTCCCATACCGGGGAGCGGGCCTCGCTCGTCACCGGGTTGGATCTGCGTCCGGTTGGGGGCAATGCGAGCATCATGGGGTGGCACCGTTGTTCGGTGGTCGCCGCACCAGGGTCGGAAATACGTTCCACCAAATACTTTCTGCGCAAGGAGCACATCATGGTTCGTCGTCTCGCCGTCGTGGCGGCAGCGCTCTCGCTTGGCCTCGCCGGTTGCGGATCGGATACCGGCTCCGGGTCGAGCACCGGCAGCGGCACCACGACCACGGCGGAGGCCAAGGGCGGGGACGCGGTCGCGTGGGCGGAGAGCGTCTGCAGCAAGATCGGGCCCGAGGTCGAGGCCCTGAGCAAGACCCCGGAGATCGATTCGAGTGACCCGGCCAAGACCAAGGACAGCATGGTCAGCTACCTGACCACCCTGTCCACCGCGCTGGGCAAGATGAGCAGTGGCATCGAGGACGCGGGTACCCCTCCGGTCGCCGACGGCAAGGTGCTCGCCGACAAGGTCGTCGGTGGTCTCGGTGAGGCCAAGAAGGCCGTGGACACCGCCAAGGAGAACCTGTCCACGGTCGACGCCAGTGACCCGGCCAAGTTCCAGGAGGGCTTCCAGAAGGTCAGCGCGGACCTGTCGAAGATCGGTGACATGGAGGACCCCACCAAGGGCCTTCGTGGCAACCAGGAGCTTGAGGACGCGTTCAAGAACGCCGAGAGCTGCAAGAAGCTCGACGCGATCGGTGGCGCCAGCAGCTCGGCCCCGAGCGCCAGCTCGGCCGCGCCGACCTCCTGATCGTTTGCGGTTGATCGTGGTGGCCGCCGTCGCCGGGCTCATGCTCGGCACGGCGGCCTGTTCGGCGTCGGCGCCGGAGATCAGCGACACGACGAAGATCGACTGGGTCGGTCGGGTCTGTAGCGCCGTTGCCGGTACGCCTGTGCTCGCCGCTGTCCCGGCGATCGACCCGGTGGACCCGATGACGGTCAAAGCGGAGCTGAGTGCGTACCTGGGCACCGCGGTGACGGGTGTCACCCGGGTCGTGGACGCGCTCTCGGCGGTCGGCGCGTCGCCCGTCGATGGCGGTGACCTAGTGGTCGGGTCGGCGACCGAGTTTTACAGCCGCCTGCGCACCGAATTCGACGCGGCCAAGAGCACCCTGGATGGCACCGACGATCCCGCGGTCATCGCCGAGGTTATCGCGGACACCGCAGCGCGAACAGCGACGCTGGTCGATCCACTGCCGGGAGTCGCCGACAGTGAGTTCGCCGACTGGGCCCGCCAGGCGCGCGCGTGTGTGACGGTATACCCACGTTGAGTGGCTGAGTCGCGTCTGGAACCGCGTTCCGCGATCGAACACTCGTTCTAGTTTGGCCGTCAAACCACCCTCCTGCCGAGCTGTGTCGATCATTGGCTCGCGGTTTCGCGGATGCGCACCGTGTCCTGACCGTGCTACAGGTAGTAAAGGTTCATACTCGACCGGCCGACCGCCGGGCGGTGAGAGCACCTGAAATAGGGCGTTTGTGGTCCAGCGTGCACACTGACTGGCTGACGCGGGCTGAATTCGGGGCTTTACAGAGAGCGGGACAGCGTGGCTGGGTCGACAGGGACGAAGAAGAGCGGTGGCGGCACCGATGGCGCCGAGCCGCGTCGGCTGGTGATCGTCGAGTCGCCCGCGAAGGCGCGCAAGATCGCCTCTTATCTCGGCCGCAACTTCGTCGTCGAGTCGTCGAGGGGACACATCCGGGACCTGCCGCGCAAGGCGGCTGAGGTCCCTGAGCGCTACAAGGGCGAGTCCTGGTCCAACCTCGGGGTCAACGTCGACAACGGTTTCGAGCCGATCTACATCGTCACCCCGGACAAGAAGTCGACGGTGACCGAGCTCAAGGGCCTGCTCAAGGACGTTGACGAGCTCTACCTCGCGACAGACGGTGACCGCGAGGGCGAGGCGATCGCGTGGCACCTGCTGGAGGCGCTCAAGCCGAAGGTGCCGGTGCGCCGGATGGTCTTCCACGAGATCACCGAACTCGCCATCCTCGCCGCGGCGCAGAACACCCGCGAACTCGACCGCGACCTGGTCGACGCCCAGGAGACCCGCCGCATCCTCGACCGGCTCTACGGCTACGAGGTCAGCCCGGTCCTGTGGAAGAAGGTCATGCCGAGGCTGTCGGCGGGCCGCGTGCAGTCGGTGGCCACCCGCATCATCGTGCAGCGTGAACGCGAGCGCATGGCGTTCGTCGCCGCGTCCTACTGGGACATCTCGGCGACGATGGACGCAGGCGCCGAGGCCGAGCCACGCAACTTCGGGGCCCGGCTGCTCTCGGTCGACGGCACCAGGCTCGCCACCGGCCGTGATTTCGGCCAGGACGGCAAGCTCAAGGCGGGCACCGACGTGCTGATGCTGGAGGAGCCCGAGGCCCGCAGGCTCACCGAGAGCCTCGCTGGCGCGGCCCTGACGGTGACGAGCGTCGAGGAGAAGCCCTACACCCGCAAGCCGTACGCGCCGTTCATGACCTCGACGTTGCAGCAGGAGGCGGGCCGCAAGCTGCGGTTCGGCTCCGACCGCACCATGCGCACCGCGCAGCGGCTGTACGAGAACGGCTACATCACCTACATGCGTACCG
>JALZNB010000582.1 GCA_030857905.1 Actinomycetota bacterium | reverse complement strand
GCGCACCTGCTTGCCGTGCGGGCGCGTCGTCGGCCGGTAACCGGGCAACCTCAGGTCCGGCGGCCAGGAGAACGTGGTGGTCTCCTGCAGGACGTCCTTGGGGATGTCGACCAGGACCGGGCCCGGGCGGCCGGTCGCGGCGATGTGGAACGCCTCGGCGATGGCCCTCGGGATGTCGGCCGGTTCGGTGACCAGGAAGTTGTGCTTGGTGATGGGCAGGGTGATGCCGCAGATGTCGGCTTCCTGGAAGGCGTCGGTGCCGATCAGCGCGCGGGACTGCTGGCCGGTGATGGCGACCAGCGGGACCGAGTCCATGTTGGCGTCAGCCAATGGGGTGACCAGGTTCGTCGCGCCGGGACCGGATGTGGCCATGCACACGCCCACCTTTCCGGTGGCCTGCGCGTAACCGGTCGCCGCGTGGCCCGCGCCCTGCTCGTGGCGGACGAGCACGTGGCGCACCTTGGTCGAGTCCAGCAGCGGGTCGTAGGCGGGCAGGATCGTGCCGCCCGGAATGCCGAAGACGACTTCGACGCCCACCGCTTCGAGCGACCGCACGAGCGACTGCGCGCCGGTCACCCGAACGGGGATTCCCGAGGGTGGAGCCGGTTTCGGATGGGCTGGCGAGTCCTGCGAACCCGCGGTCGCTGCGGCCTCGACGGGCCGCGATGTCGCACTGGTCATCGGTTTGCCTCTTGGCTAGGAGGTGTGACTAGTCGGGAGTGCTTGCGGTGGCTCGACTTCGGCGCCGCCTGGTGACACAACCTGGGACACAAAAAGACCCCCGTCGACCACGATGGGTCGCACGAGGGTCCGCGCGTTCGATGCGTAAGGACTTTCGTCAGCGTCGAACGCGCGGCGAAAGTACGAGAATCGAGGGGATCAGCACGGGTCGAACGGTAATGCGTCCTCGGTGGAGCGTCAACTCTGCGGGATGGAAATCCCGGATCGTGGAAGACCGGACCCGCCCCGCGCGCGAGCCACGGCACGTCTGGGTGCACTATCTAGTGGTGTCCGAGCAGCAGGTTCCGTCCCGGCTCGTGTTCCGGGTCCCGACCATCGCGGTCCTCGCCGCGCTCCTCCTCGTCATCTGTGTGACGCCGTTGGCCTTCGCCGCGCCGGGACTGGTGGCGCTCTACCTGATTCCGATCGCGCTGATCCTGTGGCTGACGCGGGTACGCACGACCGCGGACGCCGAGGGACTGGCGGTGCGGCAGGTGTTCAGCACCACAACACTGCCGTGGGAATCGCTCAAGGGGTTGCGGCTGACCAAGGATGCGAAGGTGCGCGCCGTGCGAGCCGACGACTCCGAGGTGCGGCTGCCCTCGGTCCGTGTCCGCCACCTGCCCGCGCTGGCGATGGTCAGCGCTGGCCGACTGGACGACCCGACCGAGGGATCGACCGGGGAAGCCGAAGACGACACCGAGCGGGTTCCCCCGGCGGAGTAGCCTTGTCGGCACCGCTCCCCGCACGCCAGGCGACCCACCAGGTCACCCGACCAGTACCAACAGCGATATCGACTGGAGGAGCCGTGCCAGCGCTGCGCTCCCGCACCACCACTCATGGCCGCAACGCCGCGGGCGCCCGCGCGCTCTGGCGGGCCACCGGTATGACCGACAGCGACTTCGGCAAGCCCATCGTGGCGATCGCCAACTCCTACACCCAGTTCGTGCCCGGTCACGTACACCTGCGTGACCTCGGTGACATCGTGGCCGAGGCCATCGCCGAGGCGGGCGGGGTCGCCAGGGAGTTCCACACCATCGCGGTCGACGACGGCATCGCCATGGGCCACAGCGGGATGCTCTACTCCCTGCCCTCGCGCGAGATCATCGCCGACTCGGTCGAATACATGGTCAACGCGCACCAGGCCGACGCGCTGGTGTGCATCTCCAACTGCGACAAGATCACCCCGGGGATGCTCAACGCCGCCCTGCGTCTCAACGTGCCGACGGTGTTCGTCTCCGGCGGACCGATGGAGGCGGGCAAGGCGGTCGTGGTCGACGGCGTCACCCACGCCCCGACCGACCTGATCACCGCGATCTCGGCGTCGGCCAGCAGCGAGGTCGACGACGCCGGACTCGCCGAGGTCGAACTGTCGGCCTGCCCGACCTGCGGTTCCTGTTCCGGCATGTTCACCGCCAACTCGATGAACTGCCTCACCGAGGCGCTCGGGCTCGCCCTGCCGGGCAACGGTTCGACCCTGGCCACGCATTCGGCGCGGCGCGATCTGTTCTCCCGCGCCGGGACCACGGTCGTGGAGTTGTGCGAGCGCTGGTACGGCGCCGATGACGAGTCGGTGTTGCCGCGCTCGATCGCCAACCGGGCGGCCTTCGAGAACGCCATGGCGCTCGACATGGCGATGGGCGGCTCCACCAACACGGTGCTGCACATCCTCGCCGCCGCCCAGGAAGGTGAGATCGGCTTCACCCTGCAGGACATCGACGACATCTCGCGGCGGGTGCCGTGTCTGTCCAAAGTGTCCCCCAACTCCGATTACCACATGGAGGACGTGCACCGGGCGGGCGGGATTCCGGCCATCCTCGGCGAACTCCACCGTGGCGGGCTGCTCAACACCGAGGTGCACTCGGTGCACAGTCCGTCGCTGGAGCAGTGGCTCTCCGAGTGGGACATCCGCGCGGCGTCACCGTCGGCGGAGGCGGTGGAGCTGTTCCACGCCGCGCCGGGCGGAGTGCGCACCACCCAGGCGTTCTCCACGTCGAACCGGTGGTCCACGTTGGACACCGACGCGGCGCGCGGCTGCATCCACGACAGCGAGCACGCCTTCACCGTCGACGGCGGTCTCGCCGTGCTGCACGGGAACCTGGCCGAGTCGGGCGCGGTGATCAAGTCAGCCGGGATCGACGCGGACCTGTTCACCTTCGAGGGGCCCGCACGGGTGGTGGAGAGCCAGGAACAGGCCGTGTCGGTCATCCTCGGCAAGCAGATCCAGGCGGGTGAGGTGCTGGTGGTCCGCTACGAGGGCCCGGCGGGCGGCCCGGGGATGCAGGAGATGCTGCACCCGACCGCGTTCCTCAAGGGGTCCGGCCTCGGCAAGAAGTGCGCGCTGATCACCGACGGGCGGTTCTCCGGCGGGACCTCCGGGCTCGCCATCGGCCACGTGTCGCCGGAAGCGGCGGGCGGCGGCACGATCGCGCTGGTCGAGGACGGCGACCGCATCCGCGTCGACGTGCACCAGCGCACCCTGGAACTGCTGGTGGCGCCGGAGATCCTGGCCGAGCGCCGAGCAAAGATGGAGGCGCGGGAACGACCGTGGCAGCCGCTCGACCGGGTCCGCCCGATCACCGCGGCGCTGCGCGCCTACGCCCGGCTGACCACCGACGCCTCACTGGGCGCGGTACGTAGGCCCTAGCGCGGTTGGGGGTGGGCGTTCCGATGGTGGAACGC
>JALZNB010000563.1 GCA_030857905.1 Actinomycetota bacterium | reverse complement strand
GTGTAGAACAGATCGATGCCCTCACGAGACTTCGCACTGCCGAAGAGACCGCCGTAAGCGTCGACGGGCAACGTTTTCAGTTCCACCCGCAGACCGATGCGCTGCGCGGCCGCCTGGACCTCGTTGCCCAGTGTCGTCACCACCGGACTGGCGCTCGTCGCCAGCACGATCGGGCGGCTCGGCGCGCCCGCCTCGGCGACGAGCCGCTTCGCCGCCTCGATGTCCTGCTTCGGTGCGGGCAGGGCGTTCCACGCCTTCTCGTAGGCCGCGCGGGTGGCGCCTTGTCCCCAGGTCAGCTTCGCCGCGACCGCGCGCGACGGTTCCGCGTTGCCGCCGAGAGCCGCGGTGATGAAGCCCTCGCGGTCGATCGCGAGCGACAGCGCGCGACGGATTCGGACATCGGCGAGCGGCCCCTTCAAGTCGCCCACGATGAGGTTGATCGTCGAGGTCTGCCTGCCGTAGTACAGGTTTCCCACGCCGCTGCGCGAAAGCGCGTCGCGGCCGTTGACCGGCGGCCCGAAGACGCCGTCGACCTCGCCTGTGCTCAACGCGTTCACCTGTGCGGCGGGATCGGCGACGAAGACGAACTCCGCCGCGCGGGCCTTGGCCGCGCGGGCGACATCCCAGTAGGCCTCGTTACGCACAAGGCGGATCGACTGTCCCTTCGCCCAACGATCGAGCCGGAACGGCCCGGTGCAGGAGACTCCGCCGTCCGGTGTGCCGTAGGACTCGGCTTTCGCCGTGAGATACGCCTTGCTTTCCACGACGCCGGGCGCGACGGCCATCATCTGATTGAACAGCGGGTCGGCGGCCGACAGCGTCACCGTCACCGTGTCAGGCGCGGTGGCGGTGATGTCCGTGACCCGGGAGAACGCCGCCGACCAGTACGACCCCACCTGCTTGTCACGGTGCCGGTTCAGGCTGAAAGCGACGTCTTCGGAGGTCATGGGCGTGCCGTCGTGGAAAGTGACGCCGGACCGCAGCCGATAGATCCACGTCAGCGGGTCGGGGTTCTCGACACTCGCGGCGAGGTTGGGTTGAGCGGCGAAATCGGGGCCGATGCGCAGCAGGCTCTCGCAGACGTTCGCGAGCACGGTGTTGGGCGGGTAATCGTAGGCATAGACCCAATCGAGTGACGGGGGCTCGGCGCCAAGCACCCACCGCAGGGACTCCACCTCACCGCCCGCCGGTGGGGTGGAGTCCACCAGAGCCGTCTCGGCTCCGGAGCCCGTCCGCTGCGGCGGTGTGGCGCAGGCCGTGAGCGTTACCGCGACGAACGCGGCGAGCAGGCGCGTTCGAGGACCGTGGCCGATGTTCATCGTCCGTCTCCTCAGCGGGAAACACATTCTTCGGACGGATCATCGAATAACTTGCACGGCCGTGTGTCAAGCATCCGTGCCGTTGACCTCTCCGGGCGCTCGGCGGCGGTAGCGTGGAACCGGACTCGCTGACACGGAGCACTAGGGGGCGCCGATGGCACGGCCGAGGAACCAGGAAGCCCGCCGGGCTCACCTGCTCGCGGCGGCACGGCGAGTCATCGTCGCGCACGGGGTCTCCGCCGTGCGCGTGCGTGACGTGGCCGACGCGGCGGGCATGGCCCCGGGGTCGGTCACCTACTACTTCCGCGAACTCGACAACCTGTTCCAAGACGTCTACGCCGAGGCCGTCCACCGGTTCTGCGCCCAGCGGTGGGAAGCGGTCGAGGCCGTCACCGATCCCGCGGAGAGGCTGCTGAGAACCATCGGCTCCGGGTTGCCCGCCGGGCCCGATGACGAACTCTGCAGGCTGTTGTACGAGTTCAGCCCGCAGGCACTGCACCACCGCGTCGACGCCACGCTCCGCGCCACCCTCTACGACAGTCAGGTCGCGCTCTATCGGTCGATCCTCGAAACCGGCTCGATGTTGGGAGTCTTCGCACTCTCGGCTCCCGCCCAGGACATCGCGCACAACCTCGTCGCGCTCGAAGACGCCTACGGCTACCACGTCATCGCGCGAACCTCGGTGACTCGCGACCGCGCCGAAGCCCTGATCGTCAGTTACGCCGAACTGGCGGTCACCGCGCGACTGCGCGGCCATGAGGAACCGGCTCGGACGATCGCGGACATTCGGCGACCGGATCGGGTTGGGGAGACCGCGTCGGACTGAATTCGGCACCCCTATCGCGGTAGGCCGAATGCGGGGGTTGATCGGTCCAGCCTTGACACAGCTCCCGCGGAGTTCTTTGCTCAGTCATACGACAAATAACTCTGCGGGGCTCGTGGACCGGGTGCCCACCCGCGGCCGGTCACCCACGAGGCGGCGGAACGAGCGGCGGGAGACCCTCCATGAACGCGACACCCCCCACCCGACACAAGCGCGCGAGACGCCGGTTCATGCCACTCGCCATCACCGTGCTGACACTGTTCGCCCTCCTGCCCGCGACAGCGAACGCAGCTGAATCCGGCCCGGGTGGTGTGACGGCTTCCGCCGATCCGCTGAAGGAAAGAGTGACCACCGCCGAACGGCGATGGGCCACCTCGCCCGAGGTCCGCGCCGAGGCGGCCGCGGTCCGCGACGGCGCCGAGACACGACAGGGAACCCCGGAGGGCGACATATCCGCTGCGGGCATCCGCAGCAACGTCGTCAACGCCGCCTACTGGTACCGCAACTACGGCACGCCATATGTGTGGTCCTCCGGCTGGACCCCCTGCAACCGCAACGCCGCCGACTGCGAATGCCTCAACCGACTCGCCTACTGGGACGGCGGCTGGGGACAACTGACCTACACCTTGCAAGGCCAGGCGAACACCGGCTCCCGCACCTGGACGCCCCGCCCCGGCGACCTTGTCTTCTGGGACTACGACGGCGACGGCCGGTTCGGGCCCTACGACCACACGGGTGTCTACAGCGGCAACGGCTATGCCATCCACGCCTCGACGTACTGGGGTCGCGTAGTCGAGACCACGGTCGCCGTCGTGAGCCAGGAGGCCAGGGGGACCTACTACATCAACATCCTCGGCTGAGAAGGCTGGTGGCGTGGCACACCACGAGCCGCGCCACCGTCTATCAGTACATGATGACGAGGAAAGGAACCGCACGATGAGAGCGTTCAGATCCACCATGGGTCGACGCCTGGCCACGGTCGCCGCGGCGATCGCGATGCTGACCACCTCGGCGACGATAACCGCGAGTGCCGCGGAACCCACCAGCACCACCGCGTCGCCGCCCTCGATCCAGGCGGTGATGCCCGCCAACACATGGTGGGGCGTCCGAGGCGGACGAACCACCTCCGAGTACAACGAATACTTTCCCGGATACGCCTTCGGCTGCAACGGAGACCAGCGGCACAAGGGCGTGGACGTCGGCGCCCCGACCGGAAACCGCATCCACGCCTGGGGCACGGGCCGAGTAGTCGGCCGAGGCTTCGATCCGGGCGGATACAACCGCTGGATTCAGGTCTACTTCCCGCGAATCGACATGAGCATGACACTCGGCCACCTGCTGAACGGCTCGGAGATGACCGTCGGCACCACCTTCCAGGTCGGCGACCTCTGGGGCCGGATCGGCACCGTCGAAGATGGACTGAACCACTCTCACGTCCATTACCGGGCAGGCTGGGGCAATCACGGCGACAATCCAATCGGCCCGTGCAATGACGTGGACCCGTACATCGTCTGGGATGCGTTGGACGTCCCCTTCTAAACACTCACGCACGACATCCGACTCGCTGGATCAGGTGGCCAGGCGCGCATCCGTGCGCTTGGCCACCAACCATGTCCGCCAGTAAGTCTCCTGCCGCTGACGCAATGCTTTCGACACCAGCCCGTCGAGTGTTCGTCAAGGGCATCCGCGCCAACCCACTCGGGTGTAGTCGACCGCGTTCGATGCGGGCACGGGCGCGATCTTCGACCTCGCTGTCCGTCGCACCCGGCACCACACCCCGAATGACGGCACGTGCATACGCTTCGTCTTGCAGCAGACTGGGTATGAACGACGTTCTTGCTGTCCCGCATCGCCACCTGGCGCTCATTCAAAAACGCCACTTCGACACATTCCGTTTGGCCGTTGCTTCGGCTGCTCTTGATCCACTTGGCACCGACCAGCCGTTCTGCATTGACTGCTCCATCTCCGCTGCCGCTGCTGCGATGTAACGCCCCGGTGAAGTCGTCGGCGTAGACCATGGGCGGTTCGAGCGGCTGGCCGGTGTCATCAAGCGGAAACTCCAGCTTGATAAACGGTCCGGCCATGATGCCGTAATGCTTCCCACTATCGTCCCCGAGGGCTACTCGATAGCAGTCCATGGCCCCGGCTACCGACAAACGTTCACAGGAGGCAAGAAGCCATGGTGGAGCTAGAAATCTGGTACGACCAGAACACCGCCAACGACTTCGGGGACGGTGACCCGGCCATCGTGGTGGCCTCCCCCGAAGCACTCGACACCTTCGTTGACCGCGTGCTGGATGAGACCAAAACCCACACGGCACCGCCCATGATCGAGGTGGGAATCGCCGGTAACCCAACCGCACCAGCACTTCACGTCGGTCTAGGCCAAGAACGGGGTTTCATCTTCTACATGGCCCCGGATGGCGGTTGGACAGCCGGTGACCAGAACCGCACCGATGTGGTCACCGACGTGTACGTCGGCAACGCGACGGAGATCACTGGAAACACAGAGATTCCGATCGCGGAGGTGCGGGAGGGGCTGCGGGACTTCATGATGACAGGACACCGGCCTAAAATCATTGGCTAACAGCACACCGCCTTCTCTCGACACGATTCAAGATCTAGGGATCACCTCTCGAAGTGGCGCACCTGGGAGGTTTTGGCCACGTCTAGTGCGTGACGGGCAGCGGCTACCCGGTCGTGCTCCGCGATCTGGGGGACGCCGACTTCCCACCACGCGCCTGACTCGGTCCAGGTGTCGGCGCTGGTTTTGATCGATACGACGGCCGGTCCGCTTTTCGATGCCGCTTTCGCCGACCGGTATGCCGCGCGCAGTTCCGCGATGTCGGTCGCCTCGAAGACTGTGGCGCCGAGTGCGCGGGCGTGGGCTGCGAAGTCGACGCGGGGTGGTTGGGGCGCCTGTGATCGGCAATCGCGGTAGAGGTTGTTGAATGGCTCGCCGCCCTGGTTTCGTTGCAGGCGGTCGATTACGGCGTATCCGTCGTTGTCGCAGACCACGGCGACGAAGCCGTGTCCGGCGAAGGCCGCGGAGAACAGCTCCGAGTTGAGCATGAGGTACGAGCCGTCGCCGAGCACGGTGGTAACCACACCGTCGGGATGGCTGCGCGCACGGGTCATCGCGGCGCCCCAGGCTCCGGCGAGTTCGTAGCCCATGCAGGAGAACCCGTACTCGACATCCATCGAGCATCCGTGCGCGGCGTTGTGCGTGCGCCAGCCGCCGAGCAGTTCGCCTGGGAGTCCGCCAGATGCGGTCATGACGTAGTCGTCCGGGCCGGATTCCGCGTTGACGACACCGATGAGCTGCGCGTAGGTCACCGGGCCGGGGCTGGGCATCCGCAACGAATCGATGTAGGTGTCCCAGGTGGCGAGTTCTTCGGCGGCTCGCGCGGTCCAGGCGGCGTCGATCCGCCAACCTGCCGTCTTGGCCGCCAAATCCCGAATGCCCGCCGCGGCGTCACCGACGAGAGCGAGACCACCGTGTTTAACCGCGTCGTAAGCCGCCGCGTTGAGCGAGAGCAGTCGCGCCTGCGGCGAGAAGACCGACCACGAGGCCGTGGTGAAGTCCTGGAGGCGAGTACCGACCGCGAACACGAGATCGGCGTCGCCCGCGAGCGTGTTCGCCGACGCCGACCCGGTCACCCCCAGCGGACCCGCGTACAGCGGATCGTCATGGGAGACAAGGGTTCGCCCGGCGGTGGTCTCGGTCACCGGCATTCCATGTGTCCGCGCGAACGCGAGAACGTCCTCCGCGGCACCGGAATACCGCACCCCGCCGCCGAGCACCAGCAGCGGTCGTCGCGAAGCGCGCAGGGCCGCGGCCGCGTCGTCGAGCGATCCGATGTCCACCCTCGGCCTGCGGAACCGATGCTGTGTGGACTCGAACAGGGACGAGGGAAAGTCGAACGCCTCGCCTTGCACGTCCTGGGGCAGCGCGAGGGTGACCGGGCCGCACTCGGCCGGATCGGTGAGTACCCGTGCGACCTGCGGCAGGGTGGAGATGAGCTGCTCCGGGCGAACGATCCGATCGAAGTACCTGCTCACCGCCCGGAACGCGTCGTTGACCGTCGCGGTCGGGTCACCAAAGTGTTCCACCTGCTGCAACACCGGATCCGGCGCCCGGCTGATGAACGTGTCGCCGGGCAGCAACAGCAAAGGCAACCTGTTGGCGTGGGCGACGCCCGCGGCGGTGACCATGTTCAGGGCACCCGGGCCGATGGACGAGGTCGCCACCCCCACCTGCCTGCGATCCGCCGCCTTGGCCAGCCCGACAGCGGCCAGCGCCATCCCCTGCTCGGTGTGTCCGCGCCACACCGGGATCGTGCTCTCTTGTAGAGCCATTCCCAGTCCGAGGACATTGCCGTGGCCGAAGATGGCGAACACGGCGGGAAACAACGGGGCCCGCGTGCCGTCGACCAGTTCGGTCTGCTGGGCGCACAGCCACCTGACGATCGCCTGCCCTGTGGTCAGTCTGATGGTCGCCGACACGTCAGCTCCGTTCGGTGGCGGTGGTCATCGGACACCGGGGGTCCGTCTGCTGGGTCGCCCAACTGTCTCGGATCCAGGTGTGCGCGGGGTCGTCGCAGAACGCCATGGAGCGCTCGGGAGCGGGCCCGGCCAGCACGTTCAGGTAGTACATCGGATAGCCGGGGGCGGCTACGCATGGACCGTGGTATCCGCGTGGCACAAGGAAAACGTCGCCGTCGCGCACCTCGACGTGTTCGTCCACACCTCGGTCGGCGGTGTAGGTTCGATGCGATCCGAAGCCGGTCGGGCTGGGCGTGCGCCCGTCGGGTCCCGCGATGCGGAAGTAGTAGATCTCCTCGTTGACGACCTCGCATTCGGTCGCCTCGTCGTGCTTGTGCGGCGGGTACGACGACCAGTTTCCGTCCGGTGTCAGAACCTCGCAGGCGACGAGTCTTTCCGCGTGGTCCCAGACACCGGGGACGCCGAAGTCGGTCACCTGTCGCGTCGCGTTGCCC
>JALZNB010000550.1 GCA_030857905.1 Actinomycetota bacterium | reverse complement strand
CCGGTCGACCGTACCGAGCGCGGCGGCTCGAACGCGGGGTCGCGCGCCCGCAGCACCGCCGCCGCCACCTCCATCACCTCGGCGGGCGTGCGGTAGTTCACGTCCAGCCGGACCAGCTCCCAGCGGTCGCCCACGTACGGGGTGAGAATGTCCGCCCACGTGTCCGCGCCCGCCAGGTCACCGGTCTGGGCGACGTCCCCGACCAGGGTCATGGAGCGGGACGGGCAGCGGCGCATGAGGACGCGCCACGCCATCGCGGACAGCTCCTGCGCCTCGTCCACGATGACGTGGCCGAAGGTCCAGGTGCGGTCGGCGGCCGCCCGTTCGGCGGCGGTGCGGTGGTCTTCGTCGTCGTGACGGGCGGCGAGACCACCCGCGTCGATCAAGTCGTATGCGGTGAGGATGTCCGGGTCGGCGTCGTCCTCCATCTGGAGGATGTCGAGGACACCCTGGGCGTAGTCCTGCTCGTCGCGGCGGCGGCGATTCTCGCGGGCACGTTCGGCTCGGTCGTCAACGCCAAGCAGTTCGGCGGCCTCATCGAGCAGCGGCGCGTCGGCGGCGGTCCAGCCGAAGTGCGGTGAACGCACCAGCGACGCGCGCTCGGCGTCGGTGAAGCCGGGCATGGCCGAGGCGAGGCGTTCGGGGGCGGCGAACAGGTCGGACAGCAGTCGCTGCGGGGACAGCCGTGGCCACAGCTCATCGAGCGCGGCCCGCACCTGGGCTTCCTCGGCCAGCTCGGCGCGAATGTCGGTGAGGTCGTCGTCGTCGAGGAACTCCGCGCCGAGGCGGGCGGCTTCCTGCCTGGCCAGAGCGCCGATGATCTCGCGCTCGAAAATGGGCCGGGCCTCGTTGTGGGTGCGGCGGGAACGGCGCGCGGCGGTGCAGGCGGACTTCACCATGGCCGCGTCGAGGATCATCTCCTGCCGCTCGACCACGAGGACCATCGGCACGTCGGGTACCCGCTGGCGGTCGCGGACCGCACGACGCACGACGTCGACCATCTCGATGCGGCCTTTGACCTCGGAGGCGGCCTGCGGTTCCGGCAGGCTTCCGCGCTCGCCTGGATACAGCTCACCGACGGTCTGCAGCAGGACGCCAGTCTCACCGAGAGAGGGCAGCACCTGACCGATGTAGCGCAGAAACGTCGAGTTCGGGCCGACAATGAGCACGCCACGCCGCGCGAGTTGCCTGCGGTAGGTATAGAGCAGGTACGCGGCACGATGGAGTGCGACGGCTGTCTTGCCTGTGCCGGGGCCACCCTGCACTACGAGTACACCGTTGAGGCCGGAGCGGATGATCTCGTCCTGCTCGGCCTGGATCGTCTCGACAATGTCACTCATCCGGCCGGTACGGGTGGCGTTGAGTGCGGACAGCAGCGCGGCCTCACCCGCCAAGCCCTCGTGGACGTCGTGTCCGCCCGTGCTCAGGTCGAGGGATTCGTCGTCGATCGCGGTGACCTTGCGCCTGCTGGTGCGGATGTGTCGACGCCGTCGAACACCATCGGGTGACGCTGCGGTCGCCAGGTAGAAGGGCCGTGCCGCGGGCGCACGCCAATCGAGCAACAATGGCTCATAATCGTTCTCGGTGTCGAAAAGACCAATCCGGCCGACATACGTCGTCGGTTCGGTCACGAAGTCGAGCCTGCCGAAGCACAGACCATTCTCCACCGCGTTGTACTGGGCGAGCTGTTCGCTGTAATGCGCGGTCGCGGCATCGCGCTGGGTCATGGCCTGGAGCGTGCCACTGCTCTCCCGCAACGTTTTCGCCAGCCGCGCGTCGGTATCCGCGCGCAGGGCATCGAGGTGGGCGTAGAGCATGGAAAGGTATTCCTGCTCGACGTCGATCTCGGTTGACAACCCGCCTCCACATGCGATGAAATCTGTGCAACAACACCTTTTCGGCGCTATTGTCGTACATTCCGGCAGTATTAACCTTACAAAGACCGCTATTGTCGTACAAGCACCGCTATTTCACGGACTCTCGAAGGTACCGCGTTCTTCGACGCTCGGTCGGGTCAGCTTCCGACGCGCTTGAGACCGGCGTCCGCCGAACCGGGGGCGAGCACGATCCCGTCGGTCCGCTCCAACGCCTGGCGCTTGCGACGGGAATCCATCTCGGTGTCGCTGGTGAGATCGCGCAGCCGGATCGGCGGGCCGAGGTCGACCAGTGTGGGCAGGTACTCGGCCTGATCGACCGACCAGGCACCATCGGCGCGGACGAACCGGAACCGGGCCAGCACGCCTTCCTCGGTGACGCCCCTGGGCTCCTCGTGCCGCGCGACCTGGTTGCCGAGACCGTAGGCGACCCACTTGCCGTTGATCCGCTCGATCGGCTGCACCACGTGCGCGTGATGACCGATGATCAAGTCTATCGAGGGGTCGGCCAGAAGTTTCTTCGCGATCGACCGTTGCGACGCGGTCGGCTCGTGCTTGTTCTCGGTGCCCCAGTGCAGGCTCGCGATGACCACCTCGGCACCGGCGTCGCGCGCGGCCTCGGCGTCGGCGAGCACCTCGTCGGCGTCGAGCAGGTTCGCCATCCACGGCGACCCCGACGGGCGGGTGGTGCCCTTGTTGAACCCGAAGGTGTACGACAGCAGACCGACTTTGACGCCCGCGATCTCCCGGATCAGCGGCGTGGCCGCCTCCTTGGCCGACCGGGCCGAACCGGTGTGGTCGATCTTCACCGCGTCGAGGGCGTCGAGCGTCTTGGTGACGCCCTCCGGTCCCTGGTCCAAGGTGTGATTGGACGCGGTGGAGCACGCGTCGTAACCACTCACGGCGAGGCCCTTGGCCAGCTCCGGGGGCGCGTTGAACTTCGGATACCCGCGAAACGGCCCGTCCTCGTCGGCGATCGGCACCTCAAGGTGGCAGATGGCGAGGTCGGCTTCGTCCAGCAGCGGCTTGATCCCGGCGAACAACGGCGCGTAATCCGGCTTGCCGCCGCCATCCAGTTTCGCCTGCTCGGTGAGAGCCGGGTGGATCAGGATGTCACCGCCCGCGATCACAGTGAACGAACCGGGCGGCGTGGGCGGGACCAACGGCAACGACGGCGCGACGACTCCGACGGAACCCGGGTCGCCCGGCGGGGTGGTCGGCACGGCGGAGACGGTGCACCCGGCCAGGACCAAACCACCGACCAGGATGACGAGCACTCGACGCCGGGACACGCGGGCACCCTACTGGAGAACGCGTCAACGACGGCGGCGGATGACGAAGACCGCCACCGCGAGGACCACAGCGCCGATGACGAGTCGCTTGGCGATGGAGGGGCCCGCGAAGGACAGGAGATCGATGGCCTCGGTCTCAGTTTCGGCCTTGGTCTCGGTCTCGTCCGGATGGGAGGTGTGGGGGCGGGGTGGTGAGGTGGTGTGCGGCGGGGTGGATTCAGGCGTGTTTGGTGCCGAGGGGGTGGGTGGATCGGTTGGGCGAGGAACGCTTGACGGTGGCCCAGGTTGAGGGGAAGCGGCAGATTCCGTCGTAGCCGCCGATGGAGTGGGTGGAACGGGTGGACGAGAGACATTTGACAGTGGCAAGGGTCGAGTAGGGGCGGCAGATTCCGTTGTGACCGTCGGTGAGGCGCCCGGCGCCCGTTGGACGGTGGACTCGCCCGGGTCGGGCTTGCCCGGCGATGAGGTGCTCGGCGGCTCTTGGTCGCGTGCTGGTTTGGGTTGGGGCCGCGGCCGGCCCTCGGTGACGGCCGGGTCGCCCGTGCCGGCCTGCGCGTCGGCCGCTGAACCGAGCGACTCCGGGTCGGTGACCGTCGGCTCGAAGGCGGCAGGCCGAGTCGTGGACTCGACCGGGGTGAGCTTTCCGGCCAGGCAGGTGGCGAAGGTGGTGAGGATCTTGCCGCCCACCTCGGAGATCAGGCCGCGGCCGAACTGGGCTGGGCGACCGGTGATGGCCAGGTCGGTGGTCGCTTCGCCGTGGGTCATGTCGCCGGATCGGGTGAGGGTCACGGTGACAGTGGCCGCGGCCGTGCCGTTGCCT
>JALZNB010000543.1 GCA_030857905.1 Actinomycetota bacterium | reverse complement strand
GCCGCGGACGTCGTGCTCGCCGAAGCCGCCCGCGCCTACCCGGAGTTCGTCGCGTTGGTTCCCGGCGCGCATCGGACCACGATGGTCCCGCTGCCCGGCTTCCCGTTGTCCGAAGTGGACGATCGGTTGCGCGAGCTGCTGGTCGCCGAACTGCGTCAGGTCGCCTGGCTGCCCGCGGCGGGCGACGAAGACGAGTGGCTCGCTCCCGCCCGATCCACGGTGTTGGACTCCGAGGGTGACGGCCTCGCCGACCTGCTCTCCGAGGTCCTGCCCGACCTGCTCGACGGCGATCTCTCCCGGCCGGAGTACGCGAGCGCGCTGTCCGCGTTGGGCGTGCCCAGGTTGAGACTGTCCGAAGTGGTCGCCGCGATCACCGGCAGCACCCGGCCGCCGTCGTGGTGGCACAAGCTCTACACCGCACTGGTTCCCGCCGCGGAGACCGATCCGACAGCCCGTGAGGAACTGGGCGGTCTGCCCGTTCCACTCGCCGACGGCCGCACGCTTCCCGGTCCACGCGGCACGATCCTGATCGACGGCGACCCGGAACTGCTCGACCTGATCGGCCACGCCGAAGCGGGCGCGTTGCGCGTCGTTCATCCTGAAGCCGCGCACCCGGTCCTCGAACGCCTCGGCGCCCGGCCGGGCGGTCCGGTCGACCTGCTCGACGGCGGTGGTCTCCAAGACGCGGTCGAACGCAGTGTCGACGACGCCGAGTCCGGAATGGACGTCGCCGGTCTCGCCTCGATCGTGCTCCGGCTGGTCCGCGACGCGCACGTCCGTCCAGGCGAGCGGACCTGGCTGGGTGCGTTGGCGCTGAAGGATTCCGTGGGGGACTGGCGCCGAGCCGACGAGCTGGCCCTCCCCGGTTCACCACTGCTCGACGTCCTCGACGAAGACTCGCCGGTCGGTGTGCTCTCAGCCGAGGTCGCCGCGCAGTGGCCGCCGTCCGTGCTCACTGCGCTGGGCGTGCTCGACGCGTTCGCGCTCGTGGTGGACGACGCCCCGACCGGCCCCGACCACGACCTCGCCGACGAGGCGCGGTGGTGGGACACGCACGAGGAGCCACCCGCCCGACTGCTGGCCGTCCGCGACCTCGACCTGGTTACCGACGATGCCTGGCCCAAGGCGCTGGCGCTGCTGGCCGCCGAACCCGAGACGTGGCGTGCGCTGCACGCACCCGGCGGTCACACCGGCTGGTGGATCGCGCGGCACGCCGTTCTCGCGGGCGCGGCGCCGACGAGTTGGCGGATGCCGGACGCGGACGAACTGGTAGGCATCTACGACGTGCTGCCCGATGTCGGCGTGGACCGCGGGGTCCTGGCGGCGGTGGGTGTCCGATCGGTGCTGGCTGTCGACGGCGCGGATGACGCGGAAGACCTGCTCGTCCGACTCGCCGACCCGGACCGGACGATCCCGCCCGGCGCGGTACTGCGCACGCACGCGGCGTTGGCCGAGGCACTCGTCGACGGTGTCGTGGACCCCGCTGATGTCCGACTCCCGATAGGTGTCCGGACACTGGCGGGCACGGTGTCCTCGGATTGCGTCGTGCTCGACGCGCCGTGGCTGCTCGCGGTGCTGCCCGCCGACCAGGTGGTTTCCGCCGGACCGGACTTCGCGCTCGCCGAACCCCTCGCCGAACTGCTCGACGTCGAGCTGGCCACTGACGACATCGACGGCGAGCCGACTTCCGATGGCGAGCTGGTCCCGTGGTCGGATCTCGGCGCGGTCGCGGCCGCGTGTGAACTGCTCGGCGTGCCGATCCCGCAGGGCGGCGCCATCGTCCACGACAAGCTGGTGGTCCGAGTCGGCGACGACGAACACCACGTGGCCTGGTGGGTCGCCGACGGCGTGGCGCACTGCGAGGACACGCCGGAAGCCCTGTCCCGCGCGCTGGCGTGGACGACCGACCGCTGGGCCGAGCGACACACCTTCGCCGCGCTGGTCGACGAGCCCGCGCACTACCTGACCTGAGTGGCCGGGCGCCTGCCCAGCACCCGCAGCCGACTCCAGTCGCCCTTGGACCGCCGCACCCCACCGCGGCGGATCAAGATCACCCCGCAGGTCACTGCGGCCAGCGCGGCGATCGCGCCACCGATGAGGAAGGGCGAGCGACCACCCCACTGGTCGGCCATCCAGCCGGTCATCGGTGCCCCGATCGGGTTGCCGCCGACGAACACCAGCATGTAGAGGCCCATGACCCGGCCGCGCATCTCCGGCGCGACGGCGAGCTGCACAGTGGCGTTCGCGGTCGTCATGAAGGTCATCACGGCGAACCCGACAGGGATCAACGCGATGGCGAAGCTCGTGTAGGTCGGCATGAGGCCGACCACGATCTCCAGCACCCCGAACACGAACGCCGCGCCGAGCAACAACCGGGTGCGCGGCCTGCCCTTGGAGCTGCGCCGCGCGGCCCACAGAGCGCCTGCGAGCGTGCCGATCGCGAGGGTCGTGGAGAGCATCCCGTAGCCGTCGGCGTTCCGATGGAAAACGTTTGCGGCCACCACGGCCAGGGTGACGAAGAAGGTCATCCCGAACGTGCTGACGAAGAAGACCAACACCATCACGGTCATGATGTCGGGGCGTTTGCGCACGTAGCGAAGGCCCTCGACGAGTTGGCCCTTGCCCCGGGCGACCTTCGGGACCCGATGTAGCTCCGCCAGATTCATCCGCAGCAAGCCGATGATGACCGCCACCGTCAGCACCGCGTTGCCCAGGAACAGCCAGCCGGTGCCGATCAACACGATCAGCCCGCCCGCGATGGCCGGGCCGACGATGCGGGCCAGGTTGAAGCTGGTGGAGTTGAGCGCGACCGCGTTGGCGAGTTGCCCGCGTCCGACGATCTCGCCGACGAACGACTGCCGCACCGGCACCTCGACGGCGGAGAACGCGCCGAGCACGAAGCACAGCAGGTAGACGTGCCAGACCTGGACCAGGCCGGTGACGTCGAGGATGCCGAGTACGAGCGCACACATCGCGAGCCCGGTCTGCAGGGCGATCAGCAACTTGCGCTTGTCGAGTCGGTCGGCGAGTACACCCGCCCACAGCGACAGCATGACGGTCGGCAGGAACTGGAGCGCGGCGGCGATGCCGAGTGCCACCGGATTGTGGTCGGTGAGGACGAGAACCAACCAGTCCTGGGCGATGCGCTGCATCCACGTGCCGACGTTGGAGATGACCTGGCCGGAGGCGAACAGCCGGTAGTTGCGCACCCGCAGCGAGGAGAACATGCCCTGCTCGGGTTTACCGGCACTGTCTACAGTGGACTGTGCTGGTGACTGCCGGGCTGGGATCGAGGAGGTGGGTTCTGTCCGCTGCTCTCGGGTGCCGTCCGACTGTGTCCGCACTAGTCCGCGTTACCTGCCATCCTGTCGATGATCTCGGCGGCGCGGGACAGGATCTCCCGTTCCCCGTCGTCGAGTTCGGCCATGCGCCGATCCAGCCACGCCTCACGGGCGCCGATGTCGGCCTCGATGTACGCCAGCCCCGCGTCGGTGACGGCCACGATGGCCTGCCGCCCGTCACTGGGATGCGGCGTCCGGCTCAGGTAGCCCAATTCCTCCAACGCCCCGATGACCCGCGTCATCGACGGCGGCTGCACCCCCTCCTTGGCGGCCAACTCACCGGGCGACAACGGCCCACACTTGGCGACGCACGAGAGGGCGGAGACCTGGGTCAACGTGACCGAAGCGCTGGTGCGCTGCGCCCGAAGCCTGCGGTTGAGGCGCACGACAGCCAGCCGCAACCGGCTGGTGAGCGTCCGCTCGGAGACATCGGGCCCGTCCACCACGATGATTAGCATAACTCACTAACTGTGGCCGGGGCTCGCGTTTTTGACCGACATCACACCGCGCAGGGGAACTCGCGCACCGGTCGACACCATCGCCAACGCGGAGTTCGCGGCACGCCCGGTCTCCCTGAACCGGTATCGGTCGACTGACGCTGTGACAGAGCTGTTCAAGCGGATGGACTCCGCTTCCGGCGCGCTAACCGGCCAGGACGAGCATCAAGCCGAGTTGGGCTCCCGCACCGATGATCTCGCAGTTGGCGATCATGTGTCGGATCTTGGACAGGGGAACCCATTCGACTCGGGCGGCCTCGTTGATGTCGGGGGACGCGCCGGTGTCCTCGGCGCCTTCGGCCACATAGATCAGGTTCTCGAAACCGGCTGTGCTCGCCAGTGGTTGGAACTGGTCAGGAGGCGAACTGAGCGCGGTCGTCAACCAGTTTCTTCTACGATTTTGCGGGCTGCGGCGAGGGCGGAGTCTTCGTGTGGAGGCGACGGGTGTCGTCGACCAGGCGCTCATCGTGGATTGTCCAGCGAGACGGTTCATCGCTCACGCGCTGACGCTACCTGAAGTCGGATAGATCGGTAACACACCGAAGCTACGGACTGGGATGTGTGGTCGAAGGTGCTGGTCGCAATCTATCCCGAGGACGATCTGACGTTAGAAGATCGCGCGGAGCGGTTCCATGGCGAAGTAGATGGTGAAGGCGGCGCCGACCGCCCACATCAACGGGTGCACCGAGCGGGCTTTGCCGGTGACCACCTTGAGCACCACATAACTCACGAATCCGGCGCCGATTCCGTTCGCGATCGAGTACGTGAACGGCATGATCACGATGGTCAGGAACGCGGGCATGGCGATGGTGAAGTCGGTGAAGTCGATCTCGCGGACCTGGCCCATCATCATCACGCCGACCACGACGAGGGCGGGCGCCGCAGCCTCGATCGGGACGACTTGGTACAGCGGTGTCAGGAACATCGCGGCGAGGAACAGCAGGCCGGTGACGACGTTCGCCAGGCCGGTTCGGGCGCCGTCGGCTATTCCGGCCGCGGACTCGATGTAGACGGTGTTGGAACTCGACGATGCCGCGCCGCCCGCGACCGCGCCGACGCCGTCGACGAAAAGGGCCTTGCTGACGTTGGGGAGTCGGCCGTTCTCGTCGGCGAGACCCGCTTCCTTGCCCAGGCCGGTCATCGTGCCGATGGTGTCGAAAAAATCGGTGAGCACCAACGTGAACACCAGCAGAGCCGCTGTGATCGCGGGTACCCGCCACCATGCGCCGAAGGACACCTCGCCCAGCAGCGACAGGTCTGGCAGGGCCACCACAGTGTCGGGCAGTGCCGGGTAGCCAAGGCTCCAGCCTTTAGGGTCCACGCCCATCGAGCGGCCCGCGCCGACGATCGCCTCGATCACGATCGACAGGACGGTGGCGACGACAACACCGATGAGGATGGCTCCCTTGACCCGCTTGGCGACCAGGATGCCCATCACGATCAGGCCGACGACGAACACCAACGTGGGCCACGACGCGATCGAGCCGTTGATGCCGAGGCCGACGGGCACGGTCGTGTTGGCCGCGTCAGGGAGCCGTCGGACGAAACCGGCGTCGACCAGGCCGATCAGCGCGATGAACAGCCCGATCCCGACCGCGATGGCCGACTTCAGCGGCGGCGGGACGGCGTTGAACACCGCTGTGCGGACGCCGGTGACGACCAGCAACAAGACCACGATGCCGTTGACCACGACCAGGCCCATCGCCTCCGGCCAGGTCATCTGGGGCGCGATGCCGACCGCGACCAGGGTGTTGATGCCGAGCCCGGTGGCCAGCGCGAACGGGTAGTTGGCGACCAGGCCGAACAGGATGGTCATCACCCCGGCGACGAGCGCGGTCACCGCCGCCACCTGGTCCACGGGCAGAATGTCGCCGAAGAGGTCCTTGTGGGCCGCGGTGTCGTCGGCGGCGAAACTGCCGATGATCAATGGGTTGAGCACCACGATGTACGCCATGGTCACGAACGTGACCAGCCCACCGCGCACTTCCCTGGCGGGGGTGGACCCGCGCTCACTGATCTTGAAGAAGCGGTCGATCGCCGAACGCGGCGTCGTCTCGGTGGCCATGCCGTAGCCTCCCAGACGTGGCTGCGTCGGCGAAAGAACAACCCCGGGAAGTCCTGCGCCCCACGCCCCCGCTTCCGCGGCGGCTGCTGGCGCTGGCCCCGATCGTCTACATCGGCACCGGGTTCTGGCTTGTCATGTCACTCATCCTGTTGGTCTTTCGCTACGGCTACGACCGCACCCCGCCGATCTGGCTGTGGACAGCCCTCTCCGGCGTAGGACTCGGTATCGCGGGTGGTCTGATCATGCTGTGGCAGCGGCGGGCAGCGGGCCGAGGCGACAAAGGCGCCCAGCGGATCAACTGACACCCGATCTGTTCTGCGCATGATCAGGGCGCGAGGATCTCGTACTCCACTTCGCCGTGTTCGGTCCCCGGGATCGGGTGGTCGAAATGCGGGTGGAACGTCCGCACGTGCCGCATCCCGACCTTCTCCAGCACCCGCCGCGAACTCGCGTTGACGGCCATCGTCTCCGCGTAGACGCGCCGAGCCCCGCTCGCGAAGGCGTACTCGATCAACACCAACGATCCCTCGGTGGCGTATCCCTTACCCCACGCGGACCGTCGCAACCGGTAGCCCAACTCCAGGTCGGCCTTCGGGTCTAACGCGAACCAGCCGACGAAATCACCTGTCAACCGCTCGATAGCCGCCCAGCGGCCGAACGTCGACCGCGCGCCCTCGTCGATCAAGCGCGGCAGCAGTTCTCGCTCTATCGCCACTCGCGGCGTCGGCTCACCGCCGGTCAGGTAGCGCATCACCTCGGGATCGCTGTCGAGCGCGACCAGATGGTCGACGTCCTCATGGGTGAACCGACGCAAGATCATCCGTTTGGTGGTCACGGGGGTGTTCACTGCCCGATCCTCGCCGCGCGGCGGTTCCCGCGTCCACTCCGATTCCGAGGCTTGCCCGGGTAGTGAAGTTAGGCTAACCTAAGTCTCGTCGCTTCGTGGTGGGAGCGGCAGTCAGTTCGGGAACAGCGAGGCCCCCCGCTCCATGCGTCCGGAGCGGGGGGCCTCGCCTTCGTTGCAGGACTCGATTGGGTGAAACTGCGGGGAGTTCGCCGAAGGGCACGTCACGTATCGACAAAATTCTTCGCTTTTTGGCGGCTGCCTCCGCCGCATGCAATCAGCCAAGTGGGTGAATTGTGCGATATGTCGTAACACTCTGTGGGGATGGGG
>JALZNB010000513.1 GCA_030857905.1 Actinomycetota bacterium | reverse complement strand
ACCCGGCTACAGCTTGGTCATCCAGCCGTACTGGTCGTCGACAGCGCCGTACTGGATGGCCGTGAGCGTCTCGCGCAATTGCATCGTGACAGGTCCGGTTCCCGCGTCCGCGATGTCGAACGCGCCGTTCGCGTGCTTGACGTGACCGACCGGGGTGACCACCGCCGCGGTGCCGCAGGCGAAGACCTCGGTCAACTCGCCGGACTTGGCCGTGGCTTCCCATTCCTCGGTGGAGAAGCGACGTTCCTCGACCGGGTACCCGAGATCGGTGGCCAGGCGCACGATGGAGTCGCGGGTGATGCCCGCGAGCAGCGACCCGGACAGCTGCGGCGTCACGATGCGCGTGTCCTGACCGGAGCCGAGGAC
Source organism: Actinomycetota bacterium (assembly GCA_030857905.1). GTDB lineage: Bacteria > Actinomycetota > Actinomycetes > Mycobacteriales > Pseudonocardiaceae > Actinokineospora. Next base: position 29,635 of record JALZNB010000513.1, on the reverse strand, counting down.
GAAGAAGAGGTTCATCACGCCGACCTCCTCGACGTACTTGCGCTCCACGGCGTCGAGCCACACCACCTGGTCGCAACCCTGTTCGGCGGCCTGCGCCTGCGCGATCAGCGACGCGGCGTAGTTGCCCGCGAACTTCGCCGCCCCAGTGCCGCCCGGCGCTGCGCGCACGTACTCGGTGCACAGCCACACACTGACCGGTTTGACGCCACCGGCGAAGTAGGCCCCTGCCGGTGAGGCGATGACCACGTACAGGTACTCACTGGACGGTCGCACGCCGAGCGCCGCTTCGGTGGAGATCATGAAGGGCCGCAGGTAAAGCGACTCCTCCAGGCGGTCGGGCACCCAGTGCCGGTCGACGTCGACCAGTTCGCTGATCGAGGACAGGAACAGGTCGTCGGGCAACTGCGGCATGGCGATGCGCGCGGCCGAGGCGCGGAAGCGCGCGGCGTTGGCCTCCGGCCGGAAGTAGGCGATGGACCCGTCGGGCTGGCGGTAGACCTTCAGTCCTTCGAAAATCGCCTGCCCGTAGTGCAGGACGCTGACCGAGGGGTCCAGCGCGAGCGGGCCGTACGGCTCGACCCTGGCGTCGTGCCAGCCGTGTTCGCGGGAGTGTCGGATCGTCACCATGTGGTCGGTGAAGAACTGCCCGAAGCCTGGCTTGGCCAGTACCTCCGCGACCCGCTCCGGAGTCGCCGGATCGGGGTTGGGGGTCCGCGTGAACGGCAACGTTGGCTTCATACCCCGAACGGTATCTCGCCGTCGGCGTCCAGGAAATCGCCAGTCCGGGTCGTGGACTCGAAAATTACCCGGCCGTGACCGACCGGGCACGGCGCGCGACCCACGCGCACAGACCGGCGCCGACGAGTAGAACCCCGACAGCGCCTGCCAAAGCGGTCACCGAGATGTTCACCGCGACCACGACGCACAGCGCGAGACCGCAACATCCGGTGCACACCCAAGTGGACCGTTGTGCCTTCGACAGCGAGCGCGCGGCCGAGTTGACGAAGGCGAACGAGCCGAGCAGCAAGCAGGACGCGAGGCCGAGTGCCGACGCGGGAGTGAGCACGAGCGCGGTGGCCGCGGTGGCGGCGCCCACGAGCACAAGCCTGTGGTGGCCGACAACTTGTGGCAGTTCACCGCTGTCCGCCATGTCGCGCGCGATCGAACAAGCCCCGTCGAGCAGGCCCCGCAGGGCGAGCACGGCGCCCACGACCAGTCCGGCGGTGAGGATCGGTGCGAGCGCACCGGCATCGGCGGCGACGAGGGCATCGTGCAGCGGAGTGGGTGAGAGCGCGAGCCGTGGCCCGCCGAGATGACGCAACGCGACGAAGCCGACGAGGAGGTAGACCACGGCGACGGCCGTGATCACGCCCAGACCTGCGCGTGATGACTCGCGGACCCGCTCGAAGCCGACGAACCCGACCAGCAGCAGCCCGGCCGCCGACAGGAGTCCGGTCAGGTCGTCCGAACCCACACCACCCGAGCGGATGACTGCCGGTGCTTCCGGCGAAATGCCCAGCCCGACGACAACGAACAGCAGCAGTGTGATCATCACCACAACACAGAGGGCGACGGGGACGCGGGTGTCAGCGAAAATCCACGCCGCCGCCAGCACGATCAGCGCGACAGCGGCCACGAGAGGCTGCCCCGGCAGCACAAGCATCCCCGCCGCTCCCGCGACCGCGGCACCGGCGACCACCCGCCCCGCGAGGCCCGACACGGCGGCGAGCCTGCCGGGAACTTCACCCAGGCAGCCTTTGACCTGGCTGTACATGCCGTTCGACGGGGAGTGGGCCTGAAGAGTCGCGAATGAGACAGCCGTGAGCGCGGCGACGACGGCGGTCATCACCAGCGAGACCAGCGACCACCATCCCGTCTCGGCGACGGCCGCGGGGAAAACCACGACAGCGCCCGCACCGAGCATCGACCCGGCGGCGACAGCCACCCCACCCCGCTGTCCCATTGCTGTCACGGGCACGACCGTGCCAGATTCGATGCCGAAACTCCATCCGGCTCCGGGTGGAAAGCTGTGCTCCAGTCGTTAGCATTCGTCACCACCCGACGGGTGGACCCGTTTCACCAGGCACACCCAAATCTCCCGAGGTACCACAGCCGGGTCCAACGCGAACGATCGAGGAGCACATCTGTGACCGCCCCCAAGCTGGCACTCGTCACCACGCCGGTCTCCGAAGCCGCCGTTGACGCCATCGTCATCGGAACCATCCAGACCGGCGACGGCGTCGCACTGGCCCCAGGTGGAGAGCAGGTGGACGCGGCCTTCGACGGAAAGCTGACCGACATCCTGCGAGCGCTCGGCGCCACCGGCAAGGCAGACGAGGTCGTCAAGGTTCCCGCGCTCGGCAAGGTGCCCGCCACTGTCGTCGTCGCGGCAGGCCTCGGAAAGACCAGCACAGACGGTTCGACCGGCATCACCGCCGAACAGATCCGCCGCGCCTCCGGTTCCGCCACCCGCGCGCTCACCGCGAGCAAACGCATCGCCACCGCCCTGTCCAGTGTGGACCTTCAGGCAGCCGTCGAGGGCACGCTGCTCGGCGCCTACTCCTTCTCCGCGTACAAGTCCGACGCGAAGGAAGCCGAACTCGTCAAGGTCGATCTGGCCAGCCCGGCCGATGGTCTCGCGAAAGACCACCGGGCCACCCTCAAGGCGGCCACCGCGATCGCCGAGGCGGTCGCCACCACCCGCGACTTCGTCAACACCCCGCCGAACGACCTGTTCCCCGCCTCGTTCGCCGACCGCGCGGCGGCCCTGGCCAAGGCCGTGGGCGTCGAGGTCGAGATCCTCGACGAGAAGGCACTGCGCAGGGGTGGCTTCGGCGGCATCCTCGGTGTCGGCGTCGGCTCGACCCGCCAGCCGCGTCTGGTCAAGCTGAGCTACAAGGGCCCCAAGGCGCGCAAGAAGGTCGCACTGGTCGGCAAGGGAATCACCTTCGACACCGGCGGCATCTCGATCAAGCCCGCGGCGAACATGGAGCACATGACCTCCGACATGAGCGGAGCCGCGGCCGTGATCGCGAGCATCGTGCTCGCGGCGAAGCTCAAGTACCCCCTGGAGATCACCGCGACGGTGCCGATGGCGGAGAACATGCCCTCCGGTGCCGCCTACCGTCCCGGCGACGTACTGACCATGTACGGCGGCAAGACCGTCGAGGTGCTCAACACCGACGCCGAAGGCAGGCTGATCCTGTCCGACGCGATCGTGTTGGCCGCGGAGGGTGAGCCGGACTACCTGATCGAGACCTCGACGCTGACCGGCGCGCAGATGGTCGCCCTCGGCACCCGCACGCCCGGCGTGATGGGCACCGACGAGTTCCGCGACCGCGTCGCCGAGATCGCCCGCGCGACCGGTGAGGGCGGCTGGGCGATGCCGCTGCCCGACGAACTGCGGGCCGACCTGGACTCGCGGGTGGCCGACCTGGCGAACATCACCGGACACCGTTGGGCAGGCATGCTCGCCGCGGGCGTGTTCCTGCGCGAGTTCGTGCCCGAGGGCCTGCCGTGGGCGCACATCGACATCGCGGGCCCGGCGTTCAACTCCGGCGCCCCGTGGGGCTACACCGGCAAGGGCGGGACCGGCCTGCCCGTGCGCACCCTCGCCGCCGTCCTGGCCGACATCGCCGAGAACGGCTGAGCCACACCCGGGCCGGTGGACCGCTCGTCCACCGGCCCGGGTTCAGCCCCGACCTTCGCGCTTCTGCTTCTCCATGTAGTCGCGCATCCGCTGGGGGTAGCCGACCCTGGCCACCTCGTACACCGGCATGGACCGCTTCTTGCCGAAGGCGAACGCCGCCTCGGGGTTGGCGATCCGGCGCCTGGTCCACTCACCGTCATGTGCGACGAGCACCACTGTGGTGTCGGTGACGTTCGTCTTCGGTTCGACGAACGCCTCGACCCCGGTCCTGCTCGACGCCCACTGGTCGAGATGCGTCGTGTCCTGCTTGCTCGCCTCACGCAACAGCCCTGGCCTGGGCTTACGCCGCAGACGGTCGAAAATGCCCACCTCGCACCACCTCCGCGATCGCACTGCCCTGATCATCTCCGCGGGCCGGGGCAGATCCGGCCGCCCCCGGTCACCGACACCCTGGCCACCTCGCAAGCCTGCCCTACCTAGTGACAAGATGTCGTGTGGTGGGAGCCGTCGGAAATCCGGGACCGGATCATCTCGACCGCGCGCACCGCACCACGCACCGCTGTCGCTCATCGAGGAGATCCCGTGACTGACACCTCCGCTGACCTCGTGATCCTGGGCGGCGGGTCCGGCGGCTACGCCTGCGCGTTCCGCGCCGCCGAACTCGGGCTCTCGGTCATCCTGGTGGAGAAGGACAAGGTCGGTGGCACGTGCCTGCACCGGGGCTGCATCCCGACCAAGGCACTGCTGCACGCCGCCGAAGTCGCCGACATCGCCCGCGAGGGTGACCGGTTCGGGGTGAAGTCCTCACTGGAGGGCATCGACATGAACGGGGTCAACTCCTACAAGGACTCCGTGGTCGCCGGTCTCTACAAGGGTGTTCAGGGCCTGTTCAAGGCCAACAAGATCACCGTGGTCGAGGGCAGTGGCACGTTCGTCGGCCCGAACACGATCGAGGTCGACGGCACGCGCTACACCGGCGAGAACGTGGTCCTGGCGACCGGTTCCTACGCCCGCACGCTGCCCGGCCTCGACATCGGCGGCCGGATCATGACCAGCGACCAGGCACTGAACCTCGACTACATCCCGGAGAAGGTCGTGGTGCTCGGCGGCGGCGTCATCGGCGTCGAGTTCGCCAGCGTGTGGCGCTCCTTCGGCGCCGAGGTCACCATCGTCGAGGCACTGCCCCGGCTGGTGCCACTTGAGGACGAGTGGGCGTCCAAGCAGCTCGAACGCGCGTTCCGCAAGCGCGAGATCGCGTTCAAGACGGGCGTCAGGTTCACCGGGGCCACCCAGACCGACAGCGCGGTGACGGTGTCGCTGGAGTCGGGCGAGACCATCGAGGCCGACCTGCTGCTGGTCGCCGTCGGCCGCGGCCCCAACACCGCCACGCTCGGTTTCGAGGAGGCCGGGATCGCCGTCGAACGCGGCTTCGTGGTCACCGACGAGCGGCTGCGCACCTCCGTGCCGAACGTCTTCGCCGTCGGCGACATCGTCCCCGGTCTGCAACTCGCCCACCGCGGCTTCCAGCAGGGGATCTTCGTCGCCGAGGAGATCGCCGGGCTCAACCCCAAGGTGATCGACGAGGCGGGCATCCCGAAGGTCACCTACTGCAAGCCGGAGGTGGCGTCGGTCGGTCTCACCGAGGCGCAGGCCAAGGAGAAGTACGGCTCGGCGCAGACGCTGACCTACTCCCTGGCAGGCAACGGCAAGAGCCAGATCCTCAAGACCCAGGGCGGCGTCAAGCTGGTCAAGGCGCCGGACGGGCCGGTGGTCGGCATCATCATGGTCGGCGAGCGCGTCGGCGAACTGATCGGCGAGGCCCAGCTCATCTACAACTGGGAGGCGTTCCCCGAGGACGTCGCCCCCTACATCCATGCCCACCCAACCCAGACCGAAGCCCTCGGCGAGGCATTCCTCGCTCTCGCGGGCAAGCCCCTGCACGTGCACGGCTGACCGCCGGACGGCTCAGCCCCACCAGTCAGCCACAGCAGAAACGCACGAGGAGTCCACGAAACCATGGCGTTCTCCGTTGAGATGCCTGCGCTCGGTGAGAGCGTCACCGAAGGCACCGTTACCCGGTGGCTCAAGCAAGAGGGCGACACCGTCGAGGTCGACGAGGCGCTGGTCGAGGTGTCCACCGACAAGGTCGACACCGAGATCCCCTCGCCCGCCGCTGGCGTGTTGCAGAAGATCGTCGCCCAGGAAGACGAGACGGTCGCCGTCGGCGCCGAACTCGCCGTGATCGGCGACGGTGCCGCCTCCGACGACAACGAGTCCGACGACGACGAGTCTTCCGAGCCCGAGCAGCCCGCCGAGCCCGAGCAAGAAGCCGAACCGGAAGCCGAACCCGAGCCGGAAGCCCCGTCCCGTCCCGAGCCGTCTCCGGACGCGCCGTCCGGCGGTGGCGGCAAGGGCACCTCGGTGGCCATGCCCGCACTGGGTGAGAGCGTCACCGAGGGCACGGTCACCCGCTGGCTCAAGCAGGTCGGCGACTCGGTCGAGGTCGACGAGGCGCTGGTCGAGGTGTCCACCGACAAGGTCGACACCGAGATCCCCTCGCCGGTCGCGGGCACGTTGCTGGAGATCACCGCGGGCGAGGACGCCACCGTCGAGGTCGGCGGCCAACTCGCCGTGATCGGTGCCGCGGGCAGTGCCGCGGGCAGTGCCCCGGCCGAGGCGCCGAAGCAGGACGCCCCGAAGCAGGAAGCTCCCCAGCAGGAGGCCCCGAAAGAAGAGGCTGCCCAGCAGGAAGCTCCCGCCGAGGAAGCCCCGAAGCAGGAGGCCGCCAAGCCCGCGCCGCAGGACGCTCCCCGCCAGGAAAAGCCCGCGCCCGCCGCGTCGAACAACGGCAGCAAGTCCAACGACGACGCGCCGTATGTCACCCCGCTGGTGCGCAAGCTCGCCACCGAGAACGGTATCGACCTGGCGAATGTGAAGGGCACCGGTGTCGGTGGCCGCATCCGCAAGCAGGACGTGCTCGCCGCGGCCGAGGCGGCGAAGGCCCCCGCTCCCGTCGAGCAGGCCCCCGCCCCTGCCAAGTCCGCCGCCAAGGCGTCCTCGGCCCCGTCATCGGACACCACGCTGCGCGGCACCACGCAGAAGATGAGCCGCCTGCGGCAGACCGTGTCCCGGCGCATGGTGGAGTCGCTGCGGAACGCGGCCCAGCTCACCCAGGTGGTCGAGGTCGACGTGACCAGGATCGCGAAGCTGCGGTCCAAGTCGAAGTCGACCTTCGAGCAGCGCGAGGGCGTGAAGCTGACGTTCCTGCCGTTCTTCGCCAAGGCGACCGTCGAGGCGCTCAAGCAGCACCCGAAGCTCAACGCCTCGATCAACGACGAGACCAAGGAGGTCGTCTACCACGGCGCCGAGCACCTCGGCATCGCGGTGGACACCGAGCGCGGTCTGCTCACCCCGGCCATCCGCGACGCGGGCGACCTGAGCATCAGCGGTCTGTCGCACAAGATCGCCGATCTCGCCGAGCGCACCCGCGCCAACAAGGTCACCCCGGACGAACTGTTCGGCGCGACGTTCAACCTGACCAACCTGGGCAGCCAGGGCGCGCTGTTCGACACCCCGATCATCCAGCTCCCGCAGGTGGCGATCCTCGGTGTCGGCCTGGTCGTGAAGCGCCCGGTCGTGGTCACCGACGAGAACGGTGACGACACGATCGCCATCCGCTCGATGGTGTACCTCGCCCTGACCTACGACCACCGCCTCGTCGACGGCGCGGACGCGGGCCGGTTCCTCAGCGCGGTCAAGACCCGCCTTGAGGAAGGCGCGTTCGAGGGCGACCTCGGGCTGTAGTCACCCACTGGCGACGACGGGCCGTCCCTTCGGGGGCGGCCCGTTTCGTGTCCTGATCGGACAACGGCTGTGGCCCCGGTTGTGCGCGAACCCCGGAGGTTCGGGACGATCAGGACATGCGCGTAGTCGTCGCCGGGTCGACCGGCCTCATCGGGACCGCTCTCGTGGCTCAGCTTCGGCGGGACGGTGACGAGGTGCTGCGGCTGGTACGGCGCACGCCGCAGGCGCCGGATGAACGGGAGTGGGACCCGCCCGCGGGCCGGATGGATGACGGCACGTTGGACGGCGTGGACGCGGTGATCAACCTGTGTGGCGCCGGTGTGGCCGATCGTCGGTGGAGCCAGGCGCGCAAGCAGGTGCTGCTCGACAGCCGAATCGAGCCGACGGAGGTGCTGGCCGCCGCCGTGGCCGAGCATGGGGTGCCGGTGCTCGTCAACGGCTCGGCCGTGGGCTACTACGGCGAGGTCCACAATGGCCCGGTCGACGAGACGGCACCGCCTGGAACGAGTTTCCTCGCGAGTCTCTGCGTGCGGTGGGAGGCGGCCACCGAGCCCGCGGTCGCGGCGGGTGCCAGGGTCGCCCTGGCGCGGACCGCCCAGGTGCTGTCCCACAAGGGCGGCCTGCTGGGTCCGTTGCGGCCGCTGTTCACCTTGGCGCTCGGCGGGAAACTCGGCAGCGGCGAGCAGCACATGGCGTGGATTCACGAGGACGACGAGATCGCGGCGCTGACCTTCCTGCTGCGCAACGACATCTCGGGCCCGGTGAACCTGACCGGGCCGACTCCGGCGACCAACGCCGAGTTCACCAGGGCGCTCGGCAAGTCGCTGAACCGTCCGGCCGTGTTCACCGTGCCGAAGGCCGCTCTGCGGGTCGCGGTCGGCGAGTTGGCCGACGAAATCCTCCAGAGCCAACATTTGGTGCCGAAAGTGTTGCTGGACAACGGTTTCCAGTTCACCCACGGGACAATCGACAACGCGCTGGCCGCGCTCGCCAGGCGATGACCCGAACCGCGAGCCTCGGTGCGCTGCTGCTGCTCGCGTTCCTGCTGCTCGGCGTGACGGTGTCCGACAACGTGCCCACCGTGGACACCCTGGTCGCGGACACTCTCGGCGGCGGCTGGCAGGCCACGGTCGGCGATGTCGCGTTCGTGGTGAGCGCGGTGCTAGGCCCGGTGCTCCCCGTCGCCGCGGCGGTGGCGCTACTGGTCGCCGCGTTCGTCGTGCGGCGGCGGGGCAGGTCGGAGCTGACCGGGTTGCTGTTACGCGCGATGCTGCTGCTCGCGGTATGCCGAACGGTGTCGCTGTTCAAGCCGTTCTTCGAACGCGCCCGGCCCAGGCCGTACCCGGATTTCAGCTTCCCCAGCGGGCACGTGGTATCGGTGGCCTCCGTCGGGTTCACCGCGGTCGTGTTGTGTGCCTGGCTGGCGCATCGGCGACTCCGGGCGGTGCTGTGGGCGTCCACGGTCGCGGTAACCGTGGCGGCGCTGTGCCGGGTCATCCTGGACGTGCACTGGCTGACCGACGTGCTCGGCGCGACCCTGGGTGTGGTGGGTCTCGGCCTGCTCACCGCTGTCGGCTTGCGGCTTCTGCCCGCCCGCGCCCCCACGGCGTAAGGTCGTGGCCGTGAGCACCCTTTCCTGCCGGGCAGGCGCCGAACCGGTCGACGTGCGCGACATCGGCGTCGTCGACTACCGCGAAGCCTGGGGCCTTCAGCGCGAACTCGCCGAGGCCAGGGCCGACGACCTCGGCCCGGACACGCTGCTGCTGCTGGAACACCCGTCGGTTTACACCGCGGGTAAGCGCACCACGCCGGAAGAGCGCCCCGAAGACGGCACTCCTGTCGTCGACGTGGACCGCGGCGGCAAAATCACCTGGCACGGCCCCGGCCAACTCGTCGGCTACCCGATCGTCAAGCTGTCCGACCCGGTCGACGTCGTGCAGTACGTCCGACGGGTCGAAGAGGCGCTGATCGCGGTCTGCACCGAACTCGGCCTGCGCACCGGCCGCGTCGAGGGTCGCAGCGGAGTGTGGCTCCCGGCGGACGAGACCCGGCCGGAACGCAAGATCGCCGCCATCGGCATCCGCGTCCAACGCGGCGTCACCATGCACGGCTTCGAGATCAACTGTGACGCCGACCTGTCCGCCTTCGACACCATCATCCCGTGCGGCATCCGGGACGCCGGAGTCACCTCACTGTCGCGGGAACTCGGGCGGCAGGTCACGGTGTCCGAGGTGCTGCCCTTGGCCCGAGAAGCGGTGTTGGCCGCGTTGGAGGGCACGCTCCCGATCGCCGATCACTGGCTGACCAAGCCGGAACCGGCCAGCCCGGGTGTCACGTTCGCGCTGAGCACTCAGGGCTAAAAAGGACGGACGTCTCGATCAGCCGCGAACGCGCCGCAACAAACCCGAGCGCTCCGGTTCGGCGGGCGGCTGTTCGGTCGGCGCCTTGTGCCGCATGCCTTCCAGCACCCGGGTGATCGTGGTCGAGACTTCCGCGCTCGCCTTCTTCGGGTCCGACGAGCCCGCGATGATCGCGGCCCCCGTCGACAGGGCGCCGAACAGGATGCGGGCGGTGACCTCGACGGGTAACTCGTCGATCTCTCCCGCCTCGATCAGCGATTCCAGCGCGGTCCGCACCAGGCCGTAGCTGAAGTGCTCCTCGGCCTCGCGCCACCGCTCCCAGCCCATCACAACCGGGCCCTCGTGGACCACGATCCGCTGGTACGAAGGCTCAAGGCAGACCTTGATGTATCCCTGAAGCCCGCTCACCGCGCGATCCCACGCGTCACCCGGCCCGGCGACGACTTCCCCCAGCCGGGCCATGACCGTGCCCTCTACCGACTGGAAAGCCGCCTCGAACAGCGCCTGCTTGCCGCTGAAGTGGTGGTACAGCGCGCCTTTGGTCACCCGCGCGCGCTTGGCGATGGCGTCGAGGGAGGTGGCGGCGTAGCCGCGCTTGGTGAACAGCTCCACCGCCGAATCCACCAGGGCTCGCCTGGTCGACTCGCTGTAGTCCGTTCGCCTGGATTGATCTGTCGCCACGATCACAACCGTACGACATACCGGCGGTACGTACCCGTGGTACGTTGACGACCATACCAACGGTATGCCAAAGACCCGCGGTATGGCCAAGGTCACGACGGGAGAGCCATGAGCTGGACCGACCACTACCGCAGACAAGGCGCGCTGGACGCAGTCCTGGAGTTCGCGAGCCGCGAGCCGGCGGGACCGTTGCCGTTCTCCGAAGTGCCGGACGTGCCCGAACTGTTCACCTCACCCGCCGAGGTGCTCCTGGCCCTGCACTACCGCTGGACACTGAAACTGACCGGCCGGATCGGCGTCGCACAGGCCGAAGCCGACCGAGACCCGTCCACCGATCCGGTCGAGACCGTGTCGGAGGCGTGGCGGGCAGCGGCCTCCGAGAACCCGGTACTGCGCCGCATCCTCGACGCCAACGACGTGGAGACCGCGGGCGAGTACCGGATGCTGGCTCTCGCCGCAGGACTCGCCGAGCCGCACGAACCACCCGCCGAGATCGCCCGGGTCGGCGCCGCGTTCCTCGCGCTGGTGCGCAGCGCACCGGCGCGCCACCGCGACCCGGTCGGGCTGAAGCGCAAACTCGTGACCAGCGCCTGAGAGGCACCTCAGCCGAAGTCCTCAACACTGGCGAGTGATTCCACGGGAGGACACGATGACCTGGTCCGAGGCCGACATCGGCGACCAGAGCGGCAAGATCGTCCTGATCACGGGCGCCAACTCCGGCCTCGGCCTGCGCAGCGCGCGAGTACTGGCGGCCAAGGGCGCGCACGTACTGATGGCGTGCCGCTCGATCGAGCGCGGCCGCAAGGCGCTGGCGACGGTGGACGGCGCGGCGGAACTGGTCGAACTCGATCTCGCCGACCTGTCGTCGGTGCGCAAGGCCGCCGCCTATATCCGCGAGCGCACCGACGACCGGCTCGACGTGTTGATGAACAACGCGGGCGTGATGGCCACCCCGTACGCGATGACCGTCGACGGCTTCGAACAACAGATCGGCACCAATCACCTCGGCCACGCCGCCCTCACCTGGCTGCTGATGCCCGCGCTGCGCGAAACCCCCGGCGCCCGTGTGGTCACCCTGTCGAGCATCGCCCACCGCGGCGGCGGCATCGACGTCGACGACCTCAACTTCGAGCGCCGCCGCTACAACGCGGTAAGCGCGTACAGCCAGGCGAAGCTCGCCAACCTGCTCTTCGCCGTCGAACTGGACCGGCGGGCCAAGGCCGCGAAACTAGACCTCATCAGTGTCGCCGCCCATCCCGGCATGACCGACACCGAACTGGCGTCCAACTCGGTGCGCCTGCGCGGCAAGGGCGGCCCGCTCGGCAGGGCGGTCACGAAGGTCACGAGCCTCGGCAACAAGTTGATCACCCAGTCTCTCGCTAAGGGCACACTTCCCCAGCTCCACGCGGCCACAGCGGCCGGAGTGATCGGCGGCGAATATTTCGGCCCGAGCGGTCCCGGTGAAATCTTCGGCGCCCCCGGGCGAGCCAAACCAAGCGCCGCGGCACTCGACCCGAATCTGGCCGCGCGGCTGTGGGAGCGGACCGCCGAGCTGACCGGGGTCGACCCAGACCCCGCGTGATGCCGGTCACCGCACGTCAGGGCGTATCCTGGGGTACGTGACAGTCGCGCCTGAGGGTCGGAAGATGCTGCGCCTGGAAGTGCGCAACAGCGAGACGCCGATCGAGAAGAAGCCGTCCTGGATCAAGACCAAGGCGAAGATGGGACCGGAGTTCCGCGAACTCAAGAGCCTGGTCCGCCGAGAAGGTCTGCACACGGTGTGCGAGGAAGCGGGCTGTCCCAACATCTACGAGTGCTGGGAAGACCGCGAGGCCACCTTCCTCATCGGTGGCGACCAGTGCACCCGCCGCTGCGACTTCTGCCAGATCGACACCGGCAAACCGGCGGACTTCGACCGCACGGAACCCCGCAAGGTCGCCGAGTCGGTGCTCGTCATGGGCCTGCGCTACTCCACGGTCACCGGCGTCGCCCGCGACGACCTTCCCGACGGCGGCGCCTGGCTCTACGCCGAGACCGTGCGCCAGATCCACGAACTCAACCCCGGCACCGGCGTCGAACTGCTCATCCCCGACTTCAACGCCGAACCCGAACAGCTCGCCGAGGTGTTCGGGGCACGCCCGGAGGTGCTCGCGCACAACCTGGAGACGGTCCCGCGCATCTTCAAGCGCATCCGCCCCGGTTTCCGCTACGAGCGCTCCCTCGACGTGATCACCCAGGCCCGCGAGTTCGGCCTGGTGACCAAGTCCAACCTGATCCTCGGCATGGGCGAAACCGCCGACGAGGTCACCGAGGCCCTCCAGGACCTGCACGACGCGGGCTGCGACATCATCACGATCACCCAGTACCTGCGCCCCAGCGTCCGACACTATCCCGTCGACCGCTGGGTCAAGCCCGAGGAGTTCCTGGCGCACAAGGAAAGCGCCGAACGCATCGGTTTCGCGGGCATCATGGCCGGCCCGCTCGTACGGTCGTCCTACCGCGCGGGCAGGCTCTACACCCAGGCCGTAGAACACCGGGGCGCCACGATCCCGGAGAACCTGCGCCACCTCGCCGAGGCGGGGACCGCGAGCCAGGAGATCAGCGCCCTGCTGGCCCGGTAGTCATCCACGAGATCAGACCGAGGGCTGATCCCAGGGGAAACCCGGTTATGACACGCTCCCCCAACCGAGAGACTTCGTGCGCGCCGGATCGCCCGGCGCCGTCCTCGGAGGGGGATCCACACCATGGCCTTGCTGACCGACGTCCTCGACTGGCTCCAAGCACTCCCCCAACCAGCCCTGGTCGCCGCGACCGGCGGTCTGGTGTTGGCGGAGTGCACCATCGGCCTGGGCTTCATCGCCCCCGGTGAAGCGGGCCTGCTCATCGCCGCCACGACAGTCGGCGACAGCGTCACCCGCGCCCTGATCCTCTGGGCCGTGGTAACAGTCTGCGCCGGAATCGGCGACTCGATCGGCTACTACATCGGAAAGCGCTACGGACCGCGCCTACGCGAAACCAAGCTGATCCAGAAATACGGCGTCGACGGCTGGGACAAAGCGACAGCGATCCTGAAGAAGCGCGGGGTATGGGCGGTCTTCTTCGCCCGCTTCCTGCCCGTGGTGCGAACTCTGACACCCGCCGCGGCCGGAACCTCCGGCCTGCCCTACCGGAAGTTCTTGCCCGCCGTGGTCGCGGGGGCAGCGTGCTGGTCGGCGGTACACATCATGCTGGGAGCCGTGATGGGAGAGGCCGCCCGCCAAGCCGAGAAGTACATCAGCACGGGCGGAATCGTGGTGCTGGGCCTCGCTGTCGCCGCTGTACTGGTGACGCACCTCCGAAAGAAGCACAAGAAGGCCGCCGCCCTCGCTCCAGTCACAGCGGACGTGAAAAGGGTGCGCTGATTGTCCGATATCGACAATCCTCCGCATCCAGACGCTTACCTTCCCCACGTGTCGGACGTATCGGACGTGTCACGAGGCACGCGGCAGCGCGAGCCAGTCCTGCCAGGTGATGTCGCGGCCCAGATAGCGGGGTTGCTGGAAGGGCCAATCAGCGGCGATCCACCGCGGCACCAGCCCGTCAAGCGCACGCTCCGCCTCGCTGTCGACAAGCTCGTCCACCACCCACCAACAGACCTCCCCGTCGGAGCCGATGCGCTCCGGCGGGTCGATGTAGACACAACCGAAGATCGCCGTCTCTCCCTCGTTCAACAACGCGTAGTTGAACGATTGGTGCGCGGCGATCTCCTTCTCGTGCCGCAGCAAGTCGACACGGTCCTCCTCGTAGGTCATCGTCTCCTTCGGCCAAGCCCAAGCCGGACCAAAGATCTCCCACAAGCGCCCCTGAGAGCCCATCACGGCGGGGTAGTCGAGCGCGGTGTCCGCCTCCCGAATCGGCCGCAGATGAAGCGCGGTGTCAGGCACGGACACGGTGACAGGGTGGACGAAGTCCTCAGGTAGCCAACTCACAGAACCAAAACTACAGCCGAACTCGCCGAACCTCGGGACGTGAGGTGACCGCCAGCGAGCCGATCATCCTGACGAGCACGACCTGCTCTCACATGTGGCCACCATTCATCCCGTACAAACGCCACACCGGATCAACAATGCCTGCCGGGCCACGCACACCTGAACAAGGGCCGAATTCATCACCCAAGCCGGCAGGCGAAAGAACCTACGGCAATTGGTTCCAAGGCAGCGGCTACGACGAGGACACATCGGAGTCCGAGAAGCTGCCGGTTCGGCACCGAGAGGAAGTTATGCCGCTCGAAAGGCGGTACGTCGAGGGATTCGCCAAAGTGGTCGAGCACCACCACGAACCGGAGAGGTAGACCCTTCGTGATCGACACAGCACTACTCGACCAACTCACCGCCGAGGCGAACACCGATGGCGTCCAGCAGCTCGTTGTCGGCGGCATCGTTCGAGACGGTGACAACGTCCTGCTCCTGCGGCGCCCCGCGGACGACTTCATGGGCGGCGTCTACGAGCTTCCCAGCGGCAAGGTCGACCCAGACGAGCCGCTTGACGCTGCCCTGGTGCGGGAGATCAAGGAGGAGACCGGCCTCGACGTTGCCACCATCGGCACGTACCTCGGCAGCTTCGACTACCAGTCAGGCAGCGGCAAACTGAGCCGACAGTTCAACTTCTCCGTCGACGTGACGGCTACCGAGCCAATCGTCCTGACCGAGCACGACGAGCACCTCTGGTCGCCGCTCACCGATGAACCGCCCGTCACCGATGCGGTGAAGCGGGTGTTCAAGGCGTACCGCCAAGCCCCCAAGAAGCCCGCCGACAGCTAAGTCCTACCCGCCTGGAGGTGCCGCTCTACGCCCAGGAGCGGCACCGTTTCGTCGTCATCCGCGAGGCCCTGGGGGAACTGCTTGTCTATCGAAGCTGTGGCGGCCGAGCTGCGCCGAGTGCTGGCCTGCCTGCCGTTGCCACTGCTCGTGCAGGCCGCCACCTGTTTCGATGACGCCCGCACGCTGCTGGCCGCAGCCTCTCAGGGGACAAACCGCCCAGAAGCACCAGCCACCATCCAGGCGCTCGACACGGCCATCGCCCAAGTGGGGCAGGTGTACCAGACAGCCATCGAGGTGCAGCGGCTCATCGAGCAGTACTTGGCGCACATCGGAGCCGGGGTCGGGCCTGCCCAAGCCTCGACGGTCGATACCGCTCGTCGCAGCTCGCCAGGCCGGCCGCGACTGGACGCTACTGCCAGCAAGCTGGTAGCCGATGTGGCAGACCGTGGAGACAAAATCAGCCCGGAGAAGGTCGTGCGCATCGAGAAGCCGAACCGGATCGTCTGGCTGGAAGAGGGCAACAACCGCGCCGGGCTCGGCCACCTCCTGACCGGCAAGCGTGTGGCCGACTTCGCCCGACATGGCATCGGCTGATGAGATCGTTGACGCCGTGTTCACCACACTGGCCAAGGGCACCCCAATCGGGATCACCGGCAGAGACCGGGTCGTCTACACCCTCACCTACCACGGCCGCCCCGTCCGCATCGCGGTAAGCGTCGGCAGCAACGGCTTCATCGTCGGTGCCAACCCTTTCAGCTTCAACCAGAAAGCGAAGCCGCTTCCATGAGCACCGAGCCCACCCTGCGCATCACGCTCCAGCCCGAATGGGGCACGGGCCCCATCTGGATCACCAGAGGCGACGACATCTCCGAGCCCTACGACGCCGACGAGGTCACCCACGTCCTCGACCTCAGCGACGAACTATGCGAGGCGATCGCCGCCTGGGACGACCGCTTCCAGGCCACTTTCAACGACGAATACCCACCGGACTCGGCCTTCCCCACGCCGGACGAAGAAGCGTCATGGCTGACTGAGGGCAAGCAGTTGGCCGTCCGGCTGCGCCGCGAGATCCCCGAAGCCGCAGTGGCGTACGAAACGATCGACGGCAAGCAGATCGCCCTCGATGACGAGACGCCGTAAAGCAGAACACACAAGATCGGAAGCGCTAGGCCGCCCGACGTTCCAGACTGATGTCAACCGGTGATGTCAACGACGTCCCCGAAGGCACTGGGGACGCCGTTTTCGCTGGTGGCCCTCCGTGACTCCCTCTCGAACCTACCTGCGCCCCTGTTGCGGCTGATGGAAGCCCTGGGTAACAGTGAGGTCGCGACCGAGGAGACCGCTGAATCGCGTGGCATCGAAGACGATCGCATCGCCCGCGATGTGCAGGAGAACCGCATCCTGTCGGCGAGCGAAGTCGAGGAGCTGGTGGTGGCGTACGCACAAGGATCATCACTGAACGAGTTGGCGCGGCGGTTCGGGGTACATCGCAACACGGTGGATCGGCACTTGGCGAAGGCGGGAGCCAGCAAGCGGCCTTTGATCAAGATGGGACCGGAGGTGTTGAGGGAAGCCGTGGAGTTCTACGGACAAGGGTTGAGCGTGGCCAAAGTGGGCAGGAAGCTGGGGCTGAGTGCGAGCACGGTGTATTCGACGTTTGTACGCGAAGGCATAAAAATGAGGCCGCGAAACGGCGGCAGGCCGAGCTCCAGTCATTGACCCTTGAGTAAATCGATGCATAAATAGGGGCATAGGCTGCGGCTTACCTGGGTTGCAACTGCGACAAGTATTTCGAGAAGCTCACTGCTGACGATCCCGCTGGCCCAGTTTAGGGTGACCAAACGACTATTAAACTAAGCACAGGCCGGACGTGGAGAATCACGCCAAGAGTCTGCAAATGAGACCTCCGCATAGGCAATGGACTTACTCGTCGGCTTCGCCATCCTGACTTAGTTCGGCAATTAGCGCCAGAGCTCGAGCTCTCCGACTAGGCGTCAGGTTTACAATCTGACGAATGAGGGCAGCGACGATGGCATCTTCAAGAGGGTCGGATGAGGCGCTCGTTTCGTCACCTGACCAATGCATCAAAAGTTCGAAGTCGAGGTCATAGAGACTGGCAAGCTGCCAAATAAATACTGGGTCTGGTTTCCGAATGATCCCCCGTTCGACCTGCGATAGGTACGCATTCGGGCGGCCTGTGCGGCGTTCGACGTCCCGCAGGCTGAGGCCGCGATAGGTCCGCGCTCGCCTGAGCGTCGCTCCAACGTCTCGTCCACCAGCCTCATGCTGGGTAGGACTGTCAGTTCCTGTCGGTGCCTCAAGGCATGCTGCAGGAGGTGTCATACCTCCAGGGTAGAAGACGCGACGCCCAGCGCAAGATGGTGTTGCGCACAGCGCCTACGCAAGGGTGCTAAGGTACTTCGCAACCCAGGAGGTGGCCTTGAAGACAGCCGAAGCCGTGTCGGTCAACGTGGTAGTGCCGCACGAACGGTACGACCGCACATGGGATTCGATCGTGGCCAGCGGGCCAATGAAGGATCGGCTGCTGCGCTGGGCGCTGCTCAGCCTGCAGCTCAGGGCAAAGCTCCCGTATGAGACTACTGCGCTTCACGGGCTGATTGTCCTACACGGACCGCCTGGGACGGGCAAGACCACCTTGGCCCGCGGGCTGGCGCAGACACTGGCGCCCTTAACCGGGACTGGCCACGCCAGGCTCCTGGAGCTGTCCCTACACGGATTGATGAGCGCTGAGCACGGTCAGTCACAACAGAAAGTGTCAGAGCTACTGACCGAGGTAGTTCCGGCCCTAGCCGACGACGGTCTTCCCACTGTTGTACTCCTGGACGAAGTGGAGAGCATGGCCGTCGCCCGCAGCGAGGCATCGCTATCCGCCAATCCTGCCGACGTCCACCGTGCCACCGACGCAGTTCTAACGGCGCTCGATGACAACGCGACCCGGTATCCCCATCTCCTAATGGTGGCGACTTCAAACTTCACCACGGCGCTCGACGCCGCGTTCTTGTCGCGGGCTGATGTCGTTGTCGAAGTACCGGTGCCCGATGCGACCGCGGCTAAGGCGATCTTGAGGGCCACGCTGACAGACATGGTCAGCGCCTACCCACCACTAGCGACCTTGGCTGCCGACCATGGGTTGGCGGCCATCGCTGAACTTCTTGCGGGGCGCGACGGACGACAGATCCGGAAGATCGTCACAGAAGCCATGGCTTCACGCCTGGAGACGGTCAGAAACCCAGCAGAACTCGGCCTCGCCGACCTACATCAGGCTGCGCTTCGAGTTCACGGCGAACAGAAAGACGCGAGGTTGAGCAATGCAGAGGTATAGAACCATCGCCGGACCGCCCCAGCAGACCTCAACGACCGCGTGGGATGTACTTGTCACCCTGGTCAGCGACACGCTCGCAGCCAGTCAACACATCACCGCGGAAGATGTGGCTGCCGCCTTCGCCCCGCTACGCGGACTAGGATCGGCGCTCATTTCCGGAGGGCATCTGGAAAAGTCGCCCATCGTGGTCGCTACCACCTCGCTGCACTTGAGTATCAACGTTGCCACCGGCCTTCAAGCCTTAAATACGGATGAGAATCTCAACCCAGTGCCGGGAGGCGGCAGCAGCACCTCCGAGTGGATGGTTTACCTCCCGACACCGGTTACTCTCCAAGCGGTGTTGTCGAAGGCCGCCAAGCTGTCCGACCACCTGTCAATTGATCCTGCTCCAGCCGGGAATTTGGCCGCGTCCTCCCGTGCAGAGTCTGCAAGCTTCATCAACACCGCCGCACTAGACAACCTGCGAGCTTCATCATGAGCGGTACATCCACTTCTACAAGCACATGGACGATCGTTCATACAGCCACCCACATCGCCGAGGTCATTCTTGGATCAATTGCAGATGTCTTGGGCCACCTCGGTATCGACATGACTCGCCTCTTCTCAGATTGGGAGCAAGACGAATCGGCTATTTCTGCTTGGATCGCCGAGCGTTCCCTTGCCACCGTTGTACTTGAATGCCACCGACCGAATGGAACGGTCAGTCCGGTACTTGAGTTTCCCGTAACGTACAATGCGAATGGGACGGGGGATCAGAAGTTCACAACCGATCGAGCGAGTCTCGCCCGCTACATGGCTAAGCTGCAATCTGTTCCATTTGGAACGACCTACCGAATTTTTTGTTCTTTCAACGGCCCCCGGTCTCCCCAGTCCGGATGGAGCCCTGGGAGCCGAGCGGACACCACCGGCATGCGATCAAGGAGCTTCGGGACACTAACTGGAGCCCCACATGCAAGTGCTGCCCTGCGCTATCTCAGCCAACCTTAACCAACAATAGGGGTACTAGCCGTGGGGCACGTCGACAACGCATTTGCGCTATTGAAGACCAATTTGGAAATAACTGACACGGAGTCAAACCAGGCCAAGACGAGGCATGCACTGATCCGCAATCACATCCGCAACCACTGGGACGTGGCTGCCGACTTTCTTACCGGAAGTTACGACCGACACACGAAGACCAAGAAGCTCAAGGATGTCGACATCTTCGTCGTGATCGATCCTGATGGAGCGCAGGGCTACCTGGCCAAGGGGAGTGGCGTCGCAGCAGTCAAGAAATTGACATCGATACTCGCACTCAAGTGGGATGATGTTGAGGGCGATGACTATGTTGCCACGGTTTACTACGCAGGAGAAGATGTGGCCTCATATGAGGTATCTCCCGTGTTCGCTCGTGATGGTGGTGGCTATCTGATGCCACGCGGGGCCGACTGGATGGCAACCGACCCGAACATCCACGCCTCTCTGGTTAGCACTAAGAACACTTCGTGTGGCGAAAAATTTGTGCCATTCGTGAAGATGGTAAAGGCCATCAACCGAGAGGCGGGTGACCCCATCAGCCCGTCATTCCTCATCGAGGTGATGGCTTTGGATCTTGTCGAAGAGCCATTTGGTCGATACCAAGACGAGATTCGATGGTTCCTCGCTTCTGCGGCCGACCAGATTCTCAACGACTGGCCGGACCCGGCAGGACTTGGTCCCAACGTCAATAGCTCCATGACTTCCAGCGAACGGGTTGGGCTCGCCTCAACGATCAGGGAATGGCTCGTCACCACAGAACGCGCAATTACGGAAGAAGATGCCGGCCAGAACAACGCGGCCGTTGAAACATGGCGAACGCTGTTCGGCAACCGAATGCCACGGCCCTGACAGTAGAGCGGGACAGGACTGTGCAGAACATCAATAGCAAGCAGAACCATCCCCATTTCGTGCAGATGCTTAAAGCAGCCGATGTGGCACATGCGCGTGCAGAACGTTGGGAAAGGACTCGCCTTTACATCGCGCTTGGATCATCATCAGGGGCGATCATAGCGGCCTTCGTCCGGGACCTTGCACCAACTATGGCCATCATCGGGATGGCTGGCGCGGTTATTCAGTGGGTTGTGAGTTTCCTCAGTCAGAACGAGACGCTAATAGCTACGAAGATCCAAGAACGTTTCGACGTAGAACTCTTTGGTGTCACTCACCGGGATGAGTTCAAGCCCGTTCCATCGGATGAGGAGATTGGGGAACTCGCCAGCAAGTTTAACGGCAAAAGCAATAAATCTGACTGGTACATCGATGTCAGTCGCCTACCGGCACCGTATGCTATAATGCTATGCCAACGAGAGAATCTACAGTGGGACTGGCGACTTCGCCGAAAATGGGCGAACCGGCTACAAACAGTCGCACTAACTTGGGTCACCGTAGGTATTGCCATCGCATTGATAGCCGACTGGTCGACCAGAGATCTCTTCCTTCGCTGGTTGGTACCTAGCGTCTCCGGTCTTCTGCTCTTTGGTACCTTGGTAGTAGCAAATCGGCGCATCGCGCGAGAAAAGCAGCAATTAGCGCTAATCATCGACGAAAAGCTCAGCATATTGCCTGTGGCCAACGAAAACCATCCTCTCGAACCCGGCGAAGAGTCTGAACTAATGGCTCAGTGCCGAGAATACCAAAGCCGCATTTTTCGTCTGCGCAACCGCACAGAACGGGTGCCAGTGAAGATGTACATGAACCAGAAGGAAAACGACGAGGCCCTTGCGCGAGCTGCCGCTTCGCGTTTGCGGGAACGACTACTTGATCTCTGATCTATAAGGTTCCCCCTTTGCGGTCAGTTCATCTTCTAGCACCCACACGAAGGCGACCCCCGCCCGCGGGAAGATCTGACCGTCGAAACCAACGTCGATGGTCTTCGCCTTCGCTCCCGTCGGGGAGTGCTCTACACGAGCAGCAGCAGGGCTAGCGAAGTAGTCAAGGACGTTGACATAACGGACGCCAGCATCGGTGTAGTCGAGGCGAACGTGGGGTCCCTTCGTCGGTCGCGGTAGATCGAGGTACAACAGGTGACCGTGCCGCTGGACAAGAACGCTGTAGGTGTAGGCGACAGTCACCTCCTTGGCAGCGCTGGCGGGCTTGCCGAGTCCCACGCTGTAGAACTGCGCGCCAGCACGTTCGGTTCGCCGGATGATCCGCTCGCGGCCGTTGATGGCGAGCTGCTGCAACTCGAACGCGGTTCGGTCTTGTGCCCGTGTCGCTCCGAGTGACTCGAAATACCACGACGATGCGATCGTCGGATCGCGGAGCAGCTCGCGGTACTCACCCAGGTCGGAGACACACGCGAACCGCATTGTGCTGACTCCCGGAACGACGCGGTACTCCCATCGAACGGTGGCCGTGAACATGGAACCCTTGCCACGTGCGGGGCCACCGCTCCAGGGGCTCAGCGACACGGAGATATCGACATCACGCCAACGTTCGGGCGACCGAATTACCTGATCGCGCAGATCGGCATATGCGTCGCGGGCCAGGGCTTCGTCACCAAGCCGGAGACCGAGGGCATTCGTGGCGATTCGGTCGAGAGTGTCGGGTGAGGCGATGCCCTTCAACGTCTCGGCGTTGAAGGCGAAGCTGTCCAGCACAGCGTCCCGAAACGCAGGAGCTTCCTTCCGGACAGCTTCGCGGATGCGCCTATCAGTGCGCTCGTCGCCATGCTTGCGATCGACATACTCGAAGAAGACAGCCAACAAGCCCGTACTGAAGATGGTCGAGCCGATTTCGGACAGAGGTAGCCCGCCTAACCAAGCTGGCGCACTGGGATTCGTCGTCACCCAGTGGGCGAACATGAGACAAGCGCTTCCGCCGACGACAGCAAGCACGGCAACGAGTTGCAGCTTGGTTTCGTAAAGCTGATCAAGCGAGTGAGCCATAATTCAAGATCAAGTATAACACCAAGACGCGTCGTGTTGAATAGACACCGGAAGCCCCTGGATGGTAACGACACCCAGGGGCTTCCGCCGCTATGGAGTCGATCAGCCGCCAGTTCCGCCGCCACCACCGCTGCCGTCCATCAAGATCACCCCCTCCCCTGCCTGTCGACGGGCTTCCGGCCCGCCGCACGCGAGAATATCCTGTTTTGGGATATGGGCAAGTCTGGCGGTGCGCTTGGACCGTGGACAAGTCGATCTACTCGGCGGAGTATCAGCAGCTGTGTGCGCTGCTTCGCGAGCTACGCCAAGAGGCGGGTCTGACGCAGGTACAGGTTGCTCGGCTTCTGGACGAGCCTCAGTCGTTCGTGAGCAAGTATGAGTCTGGTGAACGGCGTCTTGACGTCATAGAGCTGCGACTTGTTGCCACGGCGCTGCGTACATCGCTCCAAGCGATCGTCAACCTCTTGGAAGCTAACGCGCACAGCCCCAAGACACTTGATGTCTAACTCTCCAAACCCAGCATTACGCTCACATAAGGTCGATTATTCAGAGTCACCTTTCACCAACTAACCAATTGTCGCGCTGGGACTCGGCCACAACTCTGTTCGCGCTACGAACCAATCAAATTGATATCGTATATCGTTACCCAGTCATCATCAGGCAATTCCGGATAGATAGTCTTCAAGTCATTTCGCATGTGGGTGAGATCATTGAAACCGTCGCGCTTCGCATCTTCTTCAGTCAGCTCACCAAAACGCTGATACCTAAGTGCGCTCACCTGAACATGCTCTGTGGGCCGTGATCGGTCACCTGGACTAAAGTCGCTTGTTTCAAAGAGCGGCAGTCTCGCACTGAATGGGATCTCCACAGCTCCAGCGCGGTAACGGATCGTCGTAACCTTGCGCCCTTCACGCATCCACTCTAGGTACTGGCCGTACAGCGGAAGTTCCGATCGAACGAATACTACACTTGATGTTCTTTTCTGGAGAGCCCGAATAGCGCGCCAGGCGTTTGATCGAGACCGCGTGTCTAGCTTCGACACCTGGCCCATACGATGAACTGTTACGTCTAGGTTCTCCAGCGAAGAAGCAATCGGAAGATCCAGTGCATCAGGCGACAAGGACTTCACAACTACGAACCGGCCGATCGCCAGGGCGTTTACCGGGATCGCCCCGAAGGTTACGATGGCATCGTCTATTGACTCGACGATTGGCTCACCACCTTGGTTGAAACTCGTATTAAGCAAGACTGGAATACCAGTGATCTCCGCGAACTCTTCAAGGATGCGTGCCAGAACACTGCCATCAGAATCAACCGTTTGGATGCGGGCCGTGCCGTCTGCATTCACCACCGCAGGCAGCTGCATCCTCGTCGACGCCTTAGCTTTGACAGCGAAAGACATGAACGGGCTGTCCTCAACCTGGTCAAACCAATCACCGACCTGCGAACGCAGAACGGCTGGCGCAAATGGCATGAACCAATCTCGATGCTTTAGTGAATTCAACCTGGCTACAGCGTCAGCCCGTCGCGGGTCTGCTAGCAAACTGCGAGAACCTAGAGCCCGCGGCCCAAACTCTGAACGACTCTGGTAGAGACACACCGTTGAACCGTGGTCGAGCATCTCGGCCACGAGCTTCGAGAAATCCGTGGTCTCAAACACGATGCATTGGTTAAGCCCGTTGCGTGCTAGCGAACTCGCTACCGCGCGCGAATCTAGCCGGTAGTCAGGCCCAAGCGATGCATCAGTGCTGGCGTTCATAATTGGCACAACGACCTCTTCTTTACTACTAAAATTGTTCAAGCCAGCGTAGACATTGCCGAGGCATTGGCCTTCATCGCCCGGAGCCGATGGTACGTACACCCCTGAAGGGAATAGCTCCATCAGCCGACCATTGACAACAACATTAAGCGCAAACCCGCCAGCTATACAGAGTTTAGCAAGCTTGTGTTCACTCTTCAACCGCGAAAGGATTCTCAAGAGCGCGGATTCGACGCCCTCCTGAACAAATGCAGCTACATCCCTATGCACCTGAAGGATCGCATCGCCCGGTGCGCGCGGCTCGCCAAAGTCAATACCCAACGCATCTCCGAGGGAAAGGATCATCCCAATCGGATCGCTTGGATTGTTCTCGATCGGAATCTTTAGGACCGATTCTGCCGAACTGTCAACGTGATAAAGTTCTTTCTTGAAGGCACCCCTCCGACCGTGGCCAGCCAGAGCCATTGTCTTCGAAGCGTGCGTGGAGGAGTGCCACCCCAACCAGTAGGTGAATGCACGATAGATCTCTCCAAGACCCACGTCGAATGGCGCCGAGAGTTCTCTTGCCAGCAGGCGAATCCCTGCACCTTGCTCACCAATGTAGAGGCTGACCTGTTCCCGAGGTTTCGTCCACCACTCGGCCGTTTCGCTCAGAGGATCGTCGAGCACATTGCCACCGCCATCAACAACCGCAACAAGTGCGCGGTCATACCCTGAACTCATAAACGAAAGGGCTGCGTGGGAGAAGTGGTGGTTAACGCTCGCGAGTCTGGGATCCCCGCTGAGCTCGTGTCCCAAAAGTGCAGCGGACTCGGACTCGCAGCATGTGCTAACCAATAGGTGGTCAACGTCGGCAAGAGACGTGCCGGATGCGTCCAGGATTGCAGGCAACGCCGAGGAGTACCCGCCTGCATACTTCGACCTCGTTACTCGCTCCTCACTAACCGCAAGTATCTTGCCATCCTTGACCATGGCCGCTCCGCCGTGCCTAAGGGATTTGCCACTGACGGTGCTGCCCTTGTTGACTCCAACAATGATCATTTGTCAATTCTCCACGGCAATGACGGCCAAAGACCAGACAGTGTTCTTGAGGGTCCAGCGATTGTCAGTACTAGGACTACGGTCGCAATATTTCGTACTGCGTCTCGCGGAAAAGGAAGCAGCTCGGGCTTGAACAGAAGCACGAGACTCGCAACTAAGACAAGTAACAATGCTAACGCTGTCAGCGCGGTAGGTCGGGAGACCTTCACAGGTAAGTAAATGGAGGTAAAGGCAGAGTTCTCAGTCGCAGCATCAGGCACATTCGGAATTTCGATAGCTGTGGTCTCGCCTGGGCTCAGGTTTTGAACTCGGAGGACGAATGTAAGTCGGTCATACTTGCCTACCGCCTGCTGCTTGGAGCGCAGCGCGATGATGTGTTCTTTGAACGTGCTAATTTCAATCGCATGGCCGGGGAGTACATCGACGCCTGGAGTCCCTGCGGAGGGAACGTACTGGATTACTTTCAAGTGGTAAACCTGACCGGAACGCACCCGGTACGATTCGTCGCGAATAGCGGCTCGCTCGCCATCAGTTGTGAACAGTCCCACCACGTTCAGGAACTCGATCCGATGGAAAATCGATGCTGTTGCCAGGGCGGATACCACATTTCCCCATGCATTAAGATCTTCTGGAGGAGCAGTAGCAATACCGACACCTGCACTTGACTTGAACACCGACGGTTCGGACAGTGTCGCGCTTTCCGTTCCCGGCAACCAGCGGTGATGTTCAGCGAATTTGGAAGTGTGGTTTGCTATCTGTTCTAGTTGGACATTCTCCTGCGACCCGTACTCGATAAGCTCGCCAAGTAGATACTCGAAGAACGCGATCTGGCCATATCGTTCGGCGACGACGATGGTCGCCCAACGAACAGGTATAAGCCGATTTGTTTCGACATCTCGAAGAATGAGCAGCACGCGTAAGCCGCTAAGTTCTGCTGGAGACTCTCGGAGTTGAGGTTCGAGCCATTGAACATGAAACCTGTTCCGGTATCTAAATCCAGTAGGCAGAGCAAGGATGTCGTGGAAGTCGAAGCAGTAGGGCCTAATTGCCTGAATGATGAAGCAAGCGTGCTCTGACATAGGCGCTTACTGCCTCCTGTTCAACGGCTCCACCGCGTGTCAAGGCCCAGACTGTACTGCATGACTCGAAGTCGCGTTTAGACAAGCTCGTCATATGATCAGGTGAAGTTCGGCGGGGCGAAACAACTCCCTTACGTCGTTCAGGTGTACGCAACTACGACTATCGGCCGTCCTCATCGGTCTTGACGCAACCTAAGAACAGGGATCGCCGCGACCTTCGCCTCCGTCAAGTGGTCCCGGATCAGCCCCCTCGGCCGCCGCGGCGCACCCCCGCACTGGATGATCTCCTCCGGCGTAACGATGTAGTCGACGCTGAAGTCATGCTCGGTCTCTGGTAGCTCCTCGTCGAGGACCTGGAGCTCGTGCACTGTGGTCACGATCGTCGTCTCCGGTCCAATCAGCCCGGCCTCGGTCAGGAGCGCCAGCTCGATGTCGCTGTACCCGGCGCCCTTGCCGATGCGCACGCCCAGCCAGTTGACCGCTACGGTCCCGCAGACGACAAGCTCGACCGGCTGCATGTTTTCGACCGCCACCGACGGCGCAAGCTGCTTCGCCGTCTTCGACTCGGCCGCAGCCCGGTCGATCGTCGCCGGATCGAGCGCGTAGAACGGCGTCAGCGTGGCGATCTTCGGCACGGCCATGTAGACAAACTTGCCCTCGGCGAGTGCCCGCTCCCGCACCGGCAACTGCGCGCGGTCGGGGTTCGCCTTGATCACCTGTGCGCGCTGCCACTCCCCAAGTTCAGCCAGCAGCGCAGCAGCTTGGTCAGCGCCGACGAAGCTGGGAATGTGCCCCGCAGCACCAGGCGGCTCGACCGCGCCGGCCTCGTCCAGCGTCGCCCACACCCGTTCCCGAACCGCTCGCTTGGCGTCGTCGATGTCCACGGTCTCTTTCTACCCCGTAGGCCGGGTGGTCATCAGGGCCATGGCGCGGTCGTAGACGTCCTGGACGACGGCCAGGTCACGCCATGGTTGCAGCTCGCGGCAGGCGCTGAAGACGACGTTAAGGCCGCCACCGCCCCAGGTCTGCTCGATGACGTCGATCGCCCGGTGCAGCATCGCCGTCGCTGAGTCGACCTCGTCTTGGCGGATGTACGCCAGCCCCAGGTTGCCAAGGACGATCGCCTGCGACTTCGAGCGTGCGCCCATCTGCTGGGCGGTCGCTTCCAAGACGGGCATTGCCCGCTTCGGCTTACCGAGGAACAGGTAGCAGGAACCAGCCAGCCGTCCTGGCTGCGTGGGTGAGAATAGGTCGGCGGCGGCATCGCCTTCGTCGACACGGCCGAAATGTGTGTCAGCCTGAGCGAGCGCTCCTTCGCAGGCGATCTTGTCCCCGAGCATGGCGTGGGCTTCAGCAGCGTGCAGCATCGCCAAGCCGGACAGCACGTCGCTCTCGCCGACGGCCGCGCTGGCCGTTCGTTCGCACAAGTCAAGCCCGCGAGCGGCGTCCTGCTCGCCGTAGAGTGCTACGAAGCTCTTCCGCAACAACGCGAAGCTCTCTGCCACCGGATCGCGTACCTGCCTGGCCGCGACCACGGCTTGGTCGAAGTAGCGGTGCGCGGACGTGTTGTCGCGCCGCTGCGAGGCGTCCCACACCAGTTGACCCATCAGCGTGGCGCTCTCGGCTTCAACCGCGTACAGCTCTCGCCGGATCCTGTTGCTGGCCGCGTTCCCGCGAAGGAACGCGATCTGGCCCAGACACTGCCCGGTCTCGGCGAGCAGCAACGTCGACGGCTCGCGGTCGTAGCGTTCGTCAAGCGCGTGGATCTGTCCCCGTAGTTCGGCAATGGCCAGGAGATCCACGCTTCGGGGATGCCGCAACGCAAAAGCGATCCGGTCGTGTGCCTGCGCGCCTTCGTCGATTTCGGCCAGCAGCGCGTCGAGCTGTTCGTGCGACACCTGCATGTGACGGGCGATCTTTGGTCGTAGCCACGGCTGCGGGCTGGCCACGCCAGTTTCCCAACGGCGCACCGTCGTGGTGTCGACGTCGAGACGTTCAGCGAACGCCTCCTGGGTGAAGCCGAGGGACTTACAACGCGCGGCGAGGCGTCTGCGCTTGTTCGTCATCTGCTATCCCCTCGTTCGCGACATCCGCCATTTCCCCAGGTGGGTCGGCCCGTCGCCCGGTTTCCGCCCCGTCCGTGCCGGGCGAACGCCCTGTATACGGGCCGCTACGGCCTGTTCCCTCTGGAGGGTACGGCCTGGGCGGGCCAGGCGGCAACGGCGGCAGGAGGCCCTATGAGCAGCCAAACCCCGACTGTGGTGGTCTCGACACCCGATCCGACTCTGACCGTTCTAGAACGCTGGGCACTCGCCACCAGGGTGCTTGGCGAGCGCACCAACGACTGCGACCTGTGCACGGTGTGCGGCTCGGCCTGGCCGTGCGAGCGCGTCGTGCTGGCCGACCACAACCTCGCGGTGCTGTAACCATGCACCCCACGAACTGGCAGGGCTGGCGACGCCGGTGCCCCGAGACCCGTCGTCAGCCCTGCCTCCCACACACGAACTCGCTTCGGCCGCTGCTTGGGTACATCCGCGTTCCGAACGAGTTCCCAGACAGGGACGTCGAGACGCTGCGACGTTCGATGGCCGCGTTCGCCAGCCAGGAAGACTTCGTGCTGGGACGCATCCTGGTCGACCAGAGTTGGATGCACACCGCAGCATTTGCCGAGCTGATGGTCGCGCTCCAGTACGGCGAGGCTGACCACGTGGTCGTGCCGACGATGGATCACCTGGCGCACTTCGCCAGCATCCAGCTCGCCATGAAGGAATTGGTGGAGCGACGTACCGGCGCCCACGTACTCGTGATGAGCTCACCGAGCAGGAACCAGCGATGACCGTGGCTGTTCCAGAACATCAAGCGACACAGGGCAATCCACCGCATCTGGTAGGTATCGAGCGCAGCGAGGAGTTGCTGCTCGCTGCGCGTCCGAGCGCGGTGTCCTGCGCCCGAATGCTGGTGGGGTCGGTGGTCACGGCCTGGGAGCTATCGCAAGCCATCGCACTCCGGGTCAGTGATGTCGTGGATGAGCTCGTTGCCCACGCTGTCGCTACCAACCATTCCCACAACGACGAAGCGTTGGCGCTCCTCGGCATTCGGATCCGATCCGCCGATGACGAGCTGGTGGTCGAGGTCTGGGATTCGGGTAGTGAACCTGCCGCCGTACTTCACGAGACGGTGGCGCTGCTGCGTGCTGTTCGGTGGGGATACCACTG
>JALZNB010000449.1 GCA_030857905.1 Actinomycetota bacterium | reverse complement strand
CGGTACTTCCGCGTGCCCACGGGCACCCGACAGTGAGGACTCATGGACAGATCTCGCCTCCGCGCCCGACTGACCGAGTTAGTCAGACAGCACTCCGTGCCCGGGGTGCAGTTGGCGATTCACCACGACGATCACACCTGGACCTGGCAGACCGGGGTGGCCCGGCAGGGTGTGGACGCGCCGATGACCGCTACGTCCGCGGTGCCTTCCGGGTCGCTGACGAAGGTCGTCACAGCCGCCGTCGTGATGGCCCTGGTCAGCGAGGGTGACCTCGACCTCGACGAGCCACTGGCCGAGCAGGTCCCCGACCTGCGGCTGCTTCCCTCGTCCCTGCGCGAGACGCTCACCCTTCGCCACGTGCTCAGCCACACCGCGGGGCTTCCCTCCGACGGACTCGAGGTGGGCAACGGCTCGGTTCGCCGCTACGTGCTCGACAGTTGCCGCAGCCTGATCCCGCTGGCCGAGCCCGGCTCGGTGTTCTCCTACTCCAACCTCGGCTACCTCATCGCCGGGCACGCGATCGAGTCCGCCACCGGCCTCACCTGGGCCGAAGCGGTCCGGGCGATCGTGCTCGACCCGCTGCGCATCCAGCCCCGGTTCGTCGTCGGCGCCGGTGCGACCGCCGACCTCGTCACCGGTCACACGGTCAACCGCGCAATGGGCACCGTCCGGGCTGTGTCCCAGTCGGTGACCGCCACCGAGGCCGCGGCGGGCGCGCTGGCCTTCAGCGCGGCCGACCTGCTCGTCCTCGGCCGCGCGCTGGCCGGACACGACCCCGAACTGCTGCTCGATCCCGGTTCCCTCAAGGAGATGCGGGTCTCGGTCGCGGGCGCGGACCCGTTCGGCATGGCCGACGGCTGGGGCCTGGGCCTCGCCTCGTTCGGCGCCGGTTCCGGCGCCACGACCGGCCACGACGGCACTGGCGACGGCACCTCCTGCCACCTGCGGATGAACTCCGCGACCGGCACCGTCGTCGCCCTGACCGCCAACGCGGGCACCGGATTCGCCCTCTGGCGTGAGTTCGCCGCCGAACTCGCCGACTGCGGCGTCCCCGTGCAGGACTACGACGCGCTGCCCACCATGAGCGGCCGCCAGCCCGCGCCGACCGACTGCCTTGGCGACTTCGCCAACGGCGACACCGTCTATTCGGTGCAGCGCTCCGAGGCCGGTCTGCGTCTCACGGTCGACACCGAGCCGTTCGCCGACCTCACTCCGTTGACCGGGCTGCGCTTCGCCATGCGCGACTGTGACACCGGCGAGACCGATCAGATGGGCCGGTTCGTGCCCGCCGCGGACGGTCGGATCGGCTGGCTCCAGGTCGGTGGGCGTCTGGCCCGCAGGCTCGCCAGCGTCCGCGTCGCCGCCTGATCCGCGTTCCGCCGCTCACACCCACCGACGTGGGTGTCCCAACCGTGCCCGTGAAAGGTTCGTCCATGGTGTCGCCCCCGGTCACCGCGACCACGCTGCTCGACCTGGTCGCCGTCCAGGTCCGCCGCGATCCGACAGCGTCAGCGCTCATCGCCGACGGGCGGACTGTCGATTACGGGGAACTCGACCGGTGGTCGAACCAGGTCGCGCACAAGCTGATCGGCCTGCGCGTGGGACCGGAGACGGTGATTGGTCTGGCGCTGCCGCGGTCGGTGGAGATCGTGGTGGCCCAGCTCGCGGTGCTCAAGGCGGGGGCGGCGTTCCTGCCGATCGACCCGGCGTACCCGCGCGAGCGGATCGAGGCGATGGTCGCCGACGCGCGGCCGCTGCTGGTGATCGACGACCTCGCGTGGGTGGTCGATGTCGACGGCGTGCCGGACACCGACCTCGGCCACACGCCCCACCTCGACCACGCGGCCTACCTGATCTACACCTCGGGGTCGACCGGGCGCCCCAAGGGTGTTGTCGTGACCCACCGAGGACTGGCGACCTTCGCTTCCGCCGAAGTCGAGCACTTCGGCGTGCGCCCCGGTGATCGGGTGTTGCAGTTCGCCTCACCCAGCTTCGACGCGTCGGTGTTGGAGCTGTGCATGGCGTTGCCCTCCGGTGCCGCGCTGGTGGTTCCGCCGCCGGGGCCGGTGTTGGGTGAACAGTTGGCGCGGGTCCTGCGGACTCGGCGGGTCACCCATGCCCTCATCCCACCGGTCGCGCTGACCACGGTGTCCGATGTGGACTTCCCGGACCTGCGCACCCTCGTCGTCGGTGGAGACGCCTGTTCGGTCGACCTCGTGCGACGCTGGGCGCCGGGGCGCCGAATGGTCAACGCCTACGGCCCGACCGAGTCGACCGTCGTCGCCACGTGGAGCGACGCGCTCGCCCCGGCGGACACCCCGCCGGTCATCGGCCGCGCGATCCCCGGTACGCGGGTGCATGTCCTCGACGCCGACTTCCTGCCCGTGCCGGACGGAACCGCCGGTGAGCTGTATGTCGCCGGAGTCGGTGTGGCGCGCGGGTACCTGGACCGCCCGGGCCTGACCGCCGAGAGGTTCCTGCCCGACCCGTTCGGCGAGCCCGGGTCGCGGATGTATCGCACCGGTGACGTCGTGCGCGCGACAGCGGGGGAACTGGAGTTCGTCGGCCGGGCCGACCACCAGGTGAAGATCCGCGGGTTCCGCATCGAACCGGGCGAGATCGAGGCCGTGCTGATCGCCGTCGACGGCGTGACGCAAGCCGTTGTCGTCCCGCGTTCCGGCAGGTTGATCGCCTACGTCGTGGCGGAGGACGGGTCCCCGGACCTGCGCGCCGCGCTCTCGGCGACTCTGCCCGCCTATATGGTGCCCGCCG
>JALZNB010000435.1 GCA_030857905.1 Actinomycetota bacterium | reverse complement strand
CGTGCAATCTGGCACGTCTCGCCGAGGTTTGCCGCGTTGGAGTCAGGCGTGGGTTCGTTGGCGAACGGCGAGCCGGGCGGCGATCCACAATGGAAGTGCGGCCGCGAGGCCGGTGAGCGCGAGCAGGGTCACCGACAGCGTGCTGGCATAACCGAGTTCGCCGTACTCGAACGCCCTGCGGTAGATCAGCAGAGGCGCGGTGAGAGTTGCGTTCGCCGGACCCCCCTCGGTGACCAGCAGGGCGGGAACGAATGCGTTCTGCACGACGATCACCACATCGCGTACCGCGAGGACGATCACGATGGGCGCCATGAGCGGCAACGTCACGCGGGTCATGGCGAACCAGGCGGACCCGCCCTCGATCTCGATCGCTTCGTGCAACCGCGCGGGGATCGCGGTGCGCGCGGCGAGGGCGACGGTGAACGCCTCCCCCACCTGGAACGCCATGACGAGCACCAGCCCGAGCCGCGCCCCCCACGGTGTCGTGAGGAACCCCGGGTCCGGGACACCGAGCGCGCCGAGCAGCGCGGGCAGCGGCCCGTAGAGCGGGTTGAGAATCCACAGCCACAGCAGCGCCCACGCCGCGTCCGGGATGACTGACGGCAGGTAGGCCGCGGACCGGCCGACCGTCGCCATGGCACCGCGGCGGCGGGCCAGCAGGAGCGCCGCACCGACGGCGAGGAACAGCCGGAGCGGCACGACGACCACGGCGACGAGTGCGCTGACGCCAATCGCGTCCCAGAACGCTCCATCGCCCGTCAGGCGCACGAGATTGTCGGTGCCGGTGAATTCCGGTGCCCGGAAACCGAAGTAATCGGTGAACGCGAGCGCGGCGGCCAACGCGAGCGGGACGAGAACGAGAAGGAACGACCCCACGAGATAGGGAGCGGCAAGCGGCCAGCGCCGCGCCGCCTCTCGGATGCCGGTGGGTCGACTCACCGACGTTTTCCTGTCACAGCGTCGAAGTGGTGCTCGTCCTGAGCGCGCCAGGCCAGGAACACCCGCTCCCCTATGTGCGGGGCGTCAGCCCATGGCAGTCGGGCCAACAGTTCACCGTCCGCTTCGTTCGACCGCACCCGGACAAGGCATTCCTCCCCCGCAGGTTCGACCGCGACCACCGATCCCGACCGGCCACTGACACCGTCGCGGCACACTCGTACCCGTTCGGGCCGCACACCTACGACGACCGTGTCGTTGGCGGGCAACAGGTTCATCGGCAGCGGGCCGATAATGCGCGCCACCGTTGTCGTGGCGGGCCGCGCGTACAGGTCCGCGGGGGTGTCGCACTGGAGCACCCGACCGCCGTGCATGACGACGACCCGGTCCCCCATCGCCATCGCCTCGAACTGGTCGTGGGTGACGTGCACCATCGGCACGCCCAGTGCGCGTTGCACCGCCCGGATCTCCCCGCGCATCCGCAGCCGCAGCTCCGCGTCGACCGAGGCGAGCGGTTCGTCCAGCAGGCAGACCGAGGGAACGCGGATCATCGCCCGCGCGAGCGCCACCCGCTGCCGCTCCCCACCGCTGAGCTGGCCCGGCATCCGTCGCAACAGGTGCTCGACGTCGAGGGTGCTGGCCACGGCCAGAACGCGGGTCTCGACCTCACGACGCCGGGTTCCTCTGGCCCGTTCCCCGATGCCGATGTTCGCCGCCACAGTGAGGTGGGGGAACAGCGCCGCGTCCTGGAAGACCATCGCGACGTCTCGCCGAGCGGCGGGCACGGTGGTGACGTCCCGCTCGCCGATGACGACGCGTCCCGCGTCGAGTGTTTCCAGTCCGGCGATCGCGCGCAGCAGCGTCGACTTGCCCGATCCCGACGGTCCGACGATGACGATGAGTTCGTCATCCGCCGCCTCGATGTCGACCCCGTCGAGGGCCACGACGTGCGCCCCGCCTCGGGTGGAGAAGCCCTTGTGCGCGGCTTCAACTCGCAGGCTCACGATGCCTCCCCGTGGGCTGGGAGACACCGCTCGCGGTGGGCGGGTTCGCTCATTGGCGGCGCAGCAACGGATCGGCCTGCTTCTTGATCTCGGTGAGGACCTCGTCGAGCGGGACGCCGTCTTCGAAGGCCCGCTGTAGTTGGGTGCCGATCACGTCCTCGACCTCTGGCCACGACGGCGTCACCGGCGTGTGCCTCAGGTGCGCGATGGCGTCGAGGAAGACCTGCGACGACGCCGGCGCGCGCGTGGGACTGAGGAACGCGGGCGATGTCGCGACCGACCGCAGCGACGGCACGGTGCGTCCGCCAAGGGCCGTGACGGTCTGGCCCTGCTGACCGACGGCGTAGGCGATGAACTTGGCCGCGGCCTCCGTGTTCGCCGACGTGCTCGCGACGCAGTAGGCGTCGGAGTGCAGCACCGACGCGGGCTCCCCCAGGACGGGCAGGGCGGCGACGTCGAAGTCGAGTCCGCGCTGTTCGCGCAACGCCGGAACCTCGACGCGGGAGCTGAGGAACATCGCCAGCTTCCCGGTCATGAACTGTTCCTCCAGTCCCTGCGCGGCGAGCTGGTCCTTGGTCGGTGTCGCGCCGGTGCCGATCAGGTCG
>JALZNB010000420.1 GCA_030857905.1 Actinomycetota bacterium | reverse complement strand
GGCCCAGGCCGAGGCCGAGGCCGCGCTGCAGCAGTACAAGGCGCAGCTCGCCGAGGCCCGCGCCGAATCCGCGCGCATTCGGGACGACGCCAGGGCCGAGGCGGAGCAGATCAAGGAAGAGCTGCGTGCCCAGGCCCAGGAGGAGTCCGCGCGCATCGTGGCTCAGGGACAGGCTCAGCTCGCCGCGCAGCGGCAGCAGATCGTCACCGAGCTGCGCGCTGACCTCGGTCGCCACGCGGTCGCGCTGGCCAGCAAGGTCGTGGGCGAGTCGCTGGAGGACGAGACGCGTCGCCGGGGCACCGTCGACCGCTTCCTCGCCGACCTCGACTCCGTGTCCGCGCCCGCGGGCGGCGCCACCGCCGTGCCCGTGAAGAAGTAGGGAACGCCGGAGATGACATTCCAAGCCGCGAGCCGGGACGCCCTCGGAGCCGTCGAGCTGAGCGTGCTCGACATCCTCGATGGCGACACCGGTACCGCAGGTGAGCTGGGCGGCGAGCTGTTCGCGGTCGTCGGCCTGCTCGACCGGGAGATCGGTCTGCGCCGCACGCTCGCCGACTCCTCCACCGACAAGGGCAGCCGGGAGGCGCTGGTCGCGCGGCTCCTGCGCGGCAAGATCGGTGACACCACACTGCGTGTGGTCACCGAGGCCGTGGCCGCCCGCTGGTCGAGTCCGCGCGAGTTGGTGGACGGCCTGGAGTCGCTGGCGACCACCGCACTGCTGGTGCGCGCCGAGCGGGAAGGCCGTCTCGACACCGTCGAGGACGAGCTGTTCCGCCTCGGGCGCATCATCGCCGACCAGACCACGCTCGAACAGGTGCTCTCCGACCGGGCCGCGCCCGCCGAGGGCAAGCTCAGCCTGATTCGTGAGTTGGTCGGCGCCAAAGTCGATCCGACGACGGAGACCCTGGTGGAGAACCTGGTCGCGCAGCCGCGCGGCCGTACGGTCGTCACCGGCCTGGAGTCGCTCGCCTCGGAGGCGGCCAGGCGACGCGAGCGGTCGGTGGCGCACGTGGTCTCGGCTGGTCCGCTGTCCAACGTGCAGCAGGACCGCCTCTCGGCGACCTTGCAGCGGATCTACGCCCGCCCGATCGCCTTGCACGTCGAGGTCGACCCCGACCTCGGTGGCGGCCTGGTCATCAAGGTCGGCGACGAGGTCATCGACGGCAGCACGGCGGGACGGCTCGACGCGCTCAAGCGCGGGCTCGCGGGTTGACCACCCGCTGATCGATCCCATACGGGCTATTCACCAACGACGGAAATACGAAGCGAGAGCAGGAACTTTCATGGCGGAGCTGACGATCTCGTCGGACGAGATCCGCAGTGCGATCGAAAACTACGTCTCCAGCTACTCCCCGGATGTCAACCGGGAGGAGGTCGGCATCGTCGCCGACACCGGTGACGGCATCGCCCACGTGGAGGGCCTGCCCTCGGCAATGGCCAACGAGCTCCTCGAGTTCGCAGGCGGCGTGCTCGGTGTCGCACTGAACCTGGACGCCCGCGAGATCGGCGCGGCCATCCTCGGCGAGAGCGACAAGATCGAGGAGGGCCAGGAGGTCAAGCGGACCGGCCGAGTCCTCTCGGTGCCGGTCGGCGACAACTTCCTCGGCCGGGTCATCGACCCGCTGGGCAACCCGATCGACGGTCTCGGCGAGATCATCGCCGAGGAGTCCCGCGCGCTCGAACTGCAGGCGGCCACCGTCGTGCAGCGCCAGCCGGTCGAGGAGCCGCTGCAGACCGGCCTGAAGGCCATCGACGCGATGACCCCGATCAGCCGCGGCCAGCGTCAGCTGATCATCGGTGACCGCAAGACCGGCAAGACCACGGTCTGCGTCGACACGATCATCAACCAGAAGAAGGCCTGGGAGACCGGCGACCCGAAGCAGCAGGTCCGCTGCATCTACG
This sequence comes from Actinomycetota bacterium, assembly GCA_030857905.1. Classification (GTDB taxonomy): domain Bacteria; phylum Actinomycetota; class Actinomycetes; order Mycobacteriales; family Pseudonocardiaceae; genus Actinokineospora. The sequence goes on along the minus strand of JALZNB010000420.1, from coordinate 3,480 downwards.
TCGCCATCGGCCAGAAGGGCTCCACCATCGCGGGCGTCAAGTCCGCGCTGGAGGAGGCGGGCGCGCTGGAGTACACCACCATCGTCGCCGCCCCCGCGTCCGACTCGGCGGGCTTCAAGTGGCTGGCCCCCTACACCGGTTCGGCCATCGGCCAGCACTGGATGTACCAGGGCAAGCACGTTCTGATCATCTTCGACGACCTGACCAAGCAGGCCGAGGCGTACCGCGCCATCTCGCTGCTGCTGCGTCGCCCGCCGGGCCGCGAGGCCTACCCCGGCGACGTCTTCTACTTGCACTCCCGCCTGCTGGAGCGCTGCGCGAAGCTCTCCGACGAGCTCGGTGGCGGTTCGATGACCGGTCTGCCGATCATCGAGACCAAGGCCAACGACATCTCGGCCTACATCCCCACCAACGTCATCTCGATCACCGACGGCCAGTGCTTCCTCGAGTCCGACCTGTTCAACTCGGGTCAGCGGCCCGCGGTCAACGTCGGCACCTCGGTCTCCCGAGTCGGTGGCGCCGCGCAGACCAAGGCCATGAAGAAGATCTCCGGCACGCTGCGTCTGGAGCTGGCCCAGTTCCGTGAGCTGGAGGCGTTCGCCGCCTTCGCCTCCGACCTGGACGCCACATCGAAGGCCCAGCTCGCGCGCGGTATCCGGATGATGGAGCTGCTCAAGCAGGGCCAGTTCTCGCCGGTCCCGGTCGAGGAGCAGGTCGTCTCGATCTACGTCGGCACCAAGGGCTTCCTCGACTCGGTTCCGGTCGAGGACGTGCGCCGCTTCGAGTCCGAGTTGCTGGAGAACATGCGTCACCGCAACGCGGGCATCCTCGAGGAGATCCGGGTCGAGGGGAAGCTCTCCGACGACAACGAGGAGCGTCTCGTCGCCGCCGTCGAGTCCTTCAAGTCGAACTTCACCGCATCCGACGGCAGCTCCGTCGTGGTGAACGAGACCGAGGCCGAGGCGATGGCCGCCGACAAGGTCGGTCAGGAGACCCTCAAGGTCACCAAGACCGCGCCGAAGAAGTGACCGGATAAGCCATGGCGCAACTTCGGGAAATTCGGCAGCGGATCAAATCCGCCCAGTCGTTCAAGAAGATCTTCAAGGCCCAGGAGCTGATCGCCACCTCGCGGATCAGCAAGGCCCAGGCCAGGGTGCAGCAGTCCAAGCCCTACGCCGACGAGATCACGGGAGTGCTCACCGCGCTCGCCAGCGCGGCGGCCAACCTCGACTCGCCGTTGCTGGTGGAGCGGGACACGGCCAAGCGCGCGGGCATCATCGTGGTCACCAGTGACCGCGGTCTGTGCGGTGGCTACAACGCCAACGTGCTGCGTGCCGCGGAAGAGCTGCAGTCGCTGCTGCGCGAGCAGGGCAAGACCCCGGTGATCTACGTGATCGGCCGCAAGGGCGTGAACTACTACCGGTTCCGTCAGCGCGAGATCGCGGCGAGCTGGACCGGCTTCTCCGAGCGGCCCGGCTACGTCAACGCGGCCGAGGCGGGCGAGACGCTGATCGATGCGTTCCTCGCCGGTGCCGACGACGAGGGTGACTCCGACGCCGCGGGCGCCGACGGCATTCGCGGCGTGGACGAACTGCACATCGTCTACACCGAGTTCGTCTCGATGCTCTCGCAGCAGCCGGTGGCCCACCGCGTCGCGCCGCTGGAGGTCGAGTACGCCTCCGAGGAGGAGGCCGCGACCGCGCGCGCCGAGCTCAAGTCGTCCTACGCCTTCGAGCCCAGCGCCGAGGTTCTGCTCGGCAACCTGCTGCCGAAGTACATCAACACCCGGATCTACGCGGCACTGCTCGAGTCGGCGGCTTCGGAGTCGGCGTCTCGGCGGACGGCCATGAAGGCCGCCACGGACAACGCCGACGACCTGGTGAAGAGCTACACCCGTGTGGCCAACCAGGTTCGTCAGGCGCAGATCACCCAGGAGATCAGCGAAATCGTCGGCGGCGTAGAAGCGCTTGCCGCTGCCGCAGGAAGTGATGACTAGCGATGACCGCAGTCCAAGAGCCAGCAACCACAACCGGTACGGGTCGCGTCGTTCGGGTCATCGGCCCGGTCGTCGACGTGGAGTTCCCGCGCGGCTCGGTGCCGGAGCTGTTCAACGCACTCAAGGTCGATGTCGCCCTCGAGTCCATGAAGAAGACCATCACCCTCGAGGTCGCCCAGCACCTCGGCGACAACCTGGTGCGCTGCATCTCGATGGCGCCGCAGGACGGTCTCGTGCGCGGCACCCCCGTCTTCGACACCGGCACCGGCATCTCGGTGCCGGTCGGTGACGCGGTCAAGGGCCACGTGTTCAACGCCCTCGGCGAGTGCCTGGACAAGCCCGGCCACGCCGACGACGCCGAGCGCTGGAAGATCCACCGCCGTCCCCCGCCCTTCGACCAGCTCGAAGGCAAGACCAAGATGCTGGAGACCGGCGTCAAGGTCATCGACCTGCTCACCCCGTACGTCGAGGGTGGCAAGATCGGTCTGTTCGGTGGCGCCGGTGTCGGCAAGACGGTCCTCATCCAGGAGATGATCACCCGGATCGCCCGCAACTTCGGTGGCACCTCGGTGTTCGCCGGGGTCGGCGAGCGCACCCGTGAGGGCACCGACCTCTTCCTGGAGATGGCGGAGATGGGTGTTCTCCCGGACACCGCGCTGGTCTTCGGCCAGATGGACGAGCCGCCGGGTACCCGGATGCGGGTCGCGCTGTCCGCGCTGACCATGGCGGAGTACTTCCGCGATGTGCAGAACCAGGACGTGCTGCTGTTCATCGACAACATCTTCCGGTTCACCCAGGCCGGTTCCGAGGTCTCGACCCTGCTGGGTCGGATGCCCTCGGCCGTCGGGTACCAGCCGACGCTGGCCGACGAGATGGGTGAGCTCCAGGAGCGCATCACCTCGACCCGTGGTCGCTCGATCACCTCGATGCAGGCGATCTACGTCCCCGCCGACGACTACACCGACCCGGCGCCCGCGACCACCTTCGCCCACCTGGACGCGACGACGGAGCTTTCCCGTCCGATCTCCCAGAAGGGCATCTACCCGGCGGTCGACCCGCTGACCTCCTCCTCCCGCATCCTCGACCCGACCGTCGTCGGCGACGAGCACTACCGGGTGGCCCAGGAAGTCAAGCGGATCCTGCAGAAGTACAAGGAACTGCAGGACATCATCGCGATCCTCGGTATGGACGAACTGTCCGAAGAGGACAAGGTGACGGTCAACCGGGCCCGCCGCATCGAGCGGTTCCTCTCGCAGAACTTCTTCGTCGCGCAGAAGTTCACCGGCGAGGAAGGCTCGTTCGTCAAGCTGGCCGACACGATCGAGGCGTTCGACAAGGTCGCCAAGGGCGACTACGACCACGTGCCGGAGCAGGCTTTCCTCTCCATCGGTGGTCTTGACGACCTGGAGCGCAAGTACCAGCAGCTCACCGGCAAGAAGTAGAGACACGTTCGTCGTCGAAGGCCGGTGTCCCTTGTGGACACC
>JALZNB010000401.1 GCA_030857905.1 Actinomycetota bacterium | reverse complement strand
GCTTGCACCTCCTCCGGTTCCACGGCCACCGGCAGGTTGAAGAAGTAGCCGACGGCCTCCTCCTTGAGGCGTGCGAGCATCTCGCTGAAGGCCTCGTAGGCCTCCCGCTGGTACTCCACCAGCGGATCGCGCTGCCCCACCGCGCGCAGGCCGATGCCCTCGCGCAGGTGGTCCATCTCGTACAGGTGCTCGCGCCACACCCGGTCGACCACGGACAGGATCACCCGGCGCTCCACCTGGCGCAGCACGTCGGCACCGAGCGACTGCTCCCGCCGCTCGTAGGCGGCCATGCAGTCGTCCAGCAGCAGCTCGGCGAGCTCGCCGGCGGTGACGGTCTCCAGGTCGACCGCGTCGCGGTCGACGCCGACGTCACAGATCTGCTCCAGCGCCGTCCACAGCTCATCGAGGTTCCAGTCCTCGGCGAACACGCCCTCCGGCGCGTAGGTGGCGCACAGGTTGCGGACGGTCTCCTCGATGAAGTCCTCGGCGTACTCGGCGACCTTGGAGTCGGGTCCCACCAGGACGGTGTCGCGCTGCGCGTAGACCACCTCGCGCTGCTTGTTCATCACGTCGTCGTACTTCAGCACGTTCTTGCGCAGCTCGAAGTTGCGGGCCTCCACCTGCGTCTGGGCGCGCGCGACCGCACGGGAGACCATCTTGTGCTCGATGGGCATGTCCTCGGGCAGTCGCAGGCGGGTCATGATCGACTCGACCGCGCTGGCGTTGAACAGCCGCATGAGGTCGTCCTCCAGCGACAGGTAGAAGCGGGACTCGCCCGGGTCACCCTGCCGGCCGGAGCGGCCGCGCAGCTGGTTGTCGATACGGCGCGACTCGTGGCGCTCCGTGCCGAGCACGTACAGCCCGCCGAGCTCGCGGATCTTGTCGCCCTCGGCCTTCACCTCGGCGGTGAAGCGCTCGAGGGCCTGGTCGTAGGCGGCCCGGAAGGCCCCCGGGTCCTCCTCGGCATCGGCACCGCCGGCGCCCGAACCCGCGCTCGGTCGCTGGTTCCGCTGCTCGGGGCCAAGGCTGCGGCGGACCTCACCGTCGGCGAGCGCCTCCGGGTTGCCGCCCAGCATGATGTCGACGCCGCGTCCGGCCATGTTCGTCGCGACCGTCACAGCACCGATGCGTCCAGCCTGGGCGACGATCTCGGCCTCCTTGAAGTGGTTCTTGGCGTTGAGCACCTCGTGCGGGATGCCGCGCCGGGTCAGCATCCCGGACAGCTTCTCGGACTTGTCGATGGAGACGGTGCCGACCAGCACCGGCTGGCCACGCTCGTGGCGGGTGACGATGTCGGAGACGACGGCCTCGTACTTGGCCTTCTCCGTCTTGTAGATCTGGTCGCCTTGGTCGTCACGGATCATCGGGCGGTTCGTCGGCACGGTGACCACACCGATGTTGTAGATGTGGGCGAACTCGCTCTCCTCGGTCTTGGCGGTGCCCGTCATGCCGCCGAGCTTGTCGTACAGCCGGAAGTAGTTCTGCAGCGTGACGGTGGCGAGGGTCTGGTTCTCCTCCTTGATCTGCACCCCCTCCTTGGCTTCGATGGCCTGGTGCAGACCCTCCGAGTAGCGCCGGCCGTGCAGGGTCCTGCCGGTGAACTCGTCGACGATGAGGACCTCGCCGTCGGAGACCATGTACTCGCGGTCGCGCAGGTACAGCTCCTTGGCGCGGATCGCGTTCTGCAGGTGGTGGATCAGCGGGGTGTTGACGCTCTCGTAGAGATTGTCGACGCCGAGCAGCTGCTCGACCCGGGTGACACCCTCCTCGGTCACCGCGACCGTGCGCTTGCCCTCATCGACCTCGTAGTGGGTGTCCTTGGTCAGCCGCGGCACCACCCGGCGGGCGAACACCGAGTACCACTCGGTCGCCTGATCGGCGGGACCGGAGATGATCAGCGGCGTGCGGGCCTCGTCCACGAGGATGGAGTCGACCTCGTCGACGATCGCGTAGACGTGACCGCGCTGCACCTTCTCCTGTGGGTGCAGCACCATGTGGTCGCGCAGGAAGTCGAAGCCGAACTCGTTGTTGGTCCCGTAGGTGATGTCGGCGGCGTAGGCCTGGCGTTTCTCGTCCTTGGCCTGCTGGGAGTACACGTAGCCGACGGACAGGTCGAGGAAGCCGTGCACGCGTCCCATCCACTGCGCGTCGCGGCTGGCCAGGTACGGGTTGACGGTGACGACGTGGACGCCAGTGCCGAGCAGCGCGTTGAGGTACACCGGCATCGTCGAGGTGAGCGTCTTGCCCTCACCGGTGCGCATCTCGGCGATGTTGCCCTGGTGCAGCGCGGCGCCTCCGAGCACCTGTACGTCGTAGGGTCGCTGACCCAGCACCCGCTGGGCCGCCTCGCGCACCGTGGCGAACGCCTCCGGCAGCAGGTCGTCGAGGGTCTCGCCGGCGGCGAGCCGGTCACGGAACTCTGCGGTGCGGGCGCGCAGCCGCTCGTCGCTCAGCCGGGCGACGGACTCCTCGGCATCGTTGACCTGTCCCGCCAGCGCCTCCAGCCGGCGCAGGTGACGGCCCTCACCTAGCCGAAGGATCTTCTGCAACAC
>JALZNB010000398.1 GCA_030857905.1 Actinomycetota bacterium | reverse complement strand
GGTCAGAGCGTCGTCGTGGCCGTCGACCCGGACACGTTCACCCGGTCGGCGTGGCTCGGCGACCAAGACCCGGACGAACTGCGCGAGCAGCTCACCGCTCTGGGCGGCACCGGCGGCGCGGTCCGCGCTGCGGGTGGGCACCACCGAGGACCGGGAGCAGACCGTGCCCCGCATCGGCGCGGTCACCCCGGTCGGGCACGTGCCGTCGTTCCCGTTGATCGGCACCGGCCGCGGCTACGTGGTGTCGACCGCCGCGCTGCCCGACCCCTCCGACGTCGACGTGTGGCAGGTGTGGTCGTCGCGACCGGTCGACACCCTGGTCGGTCAACTCGACGCGGCGGGCATCCACCACCTGCACTCGCGGTCTAGAGAACTGGCCCTCGACGGGCTCCCGTTCCTGACCGTGGTGTGGACTTTCGACTTCGTCACCGCGCTGGGCTTCGTCCTCGCCGTGGTCGCCGCGGCCGCCCTGGTGCTGGCCGTGGAGGTGCGGCGGCGGCAGAACGCGCTCGCGGGCGCGCTCGCCACCCGCATGGGTCTCACGCAGCGCACCCTGGTCGCCAGTCATCTCGTGGAGTTGGGGTCGTTGGCCGGGTTGTCGGTGGTGGCGGGCAGTATCGCCGGGTGGGCGTGCACCGCGATCTCGGCGCCGATGCTGGATCCGTCGCCGTGGTTGCTGCCGGTGGCGGCGACACCGGACATGCTGCCGCTGCTGTCGACGACTGTGTCGGTCACCGCCGGGGTGGTCGCGTTGATCTGTTGGTCGGCGGTGCGGTCGGTGACCACCGCCCGAGTGGGGGAGCTGATCCGTGGCTGACACGATCGTCGAGTCGGACGGCCCGCCGCCGTTGTTCGCCCTGGACTCGGTGCACGTGGAGTACCCGACGCCCGCCGGGGTGGTGCCCGCGGTGGAGGACGTGTCCTTCACCGTGCCCGCGACCGGTCTCACGGTTCTCGCCGGGCCGTCGGGGTCGGGCAAGTCGACGCTGCTGCGGGTGCTGGGCCTCATCGACCGCCACACCACCGGGTCGCTGTCGCTGTCCGGGCGCGCCATGGGCGGTCTGTCCCACCAGCGTCGCCGCGCGCTGCGGCGTGAACGCGTCGCGATGGTGTTCCAAAGCCCACCGGAGAACCTCATCGCCCACCTGAGCGTCGGGCAGAACCTGCGCGCCGCGGCCCAGTCCGCCGGTCACACCGACGCCGACCCCGGCATCCTCGACTGGCTCGGCATCCCCGGCACCGCGCACTGGCGCGTCGGCGCGCTGTCCGGCGGGCAACAGCAGCGGCTCGCGTTCGGCTGCGCGCTGGCCCGTAAATCCTCGGTGGTCCTCGCCGACGAGCCCACCTCGCAGCTCGACGTGGTGTCGGCGGCGTTGGTCCTCGACCTGATCGGGCGCCTGGCCGGACGCGGGGTGCCGGTGGTGGCCGCGAGCCACGACGACGACCTGATCGACCGCGCCGACCTGGTGATCCACCTGCGCGAGGGCAGGATCGTCGACATCGACCGGAGGACGGCATGACCACGGCCCTCACCGCGCGCGGCCTCACCCGCTCCTTCGACCACGCGGACGGGCCGGTGCACGTGCTGCGCGGCGTCGACATCGATGTGCGGGCCGGTGAGATCGTCACCGTCTCCGGGCGGTCCGGGTCGGGCAAGAGCGCACTGTTCGCGGTGCTGTGCGGATTCGACCGACCCGACTCCGGCACGGTGGAGCTGGCGGGGCGCCCATTGAGCGGCGCACCCGCGTGGGGGCAGTGCGCGGTACTCCCTCAGGCGCTGGGCCTGGCGCACGAGCTGACCCTTGCCGAGAACGTGGCGCTGCCGCTGCGCCTGAGCGGCGGCAAGAACGTCGACGAGCGGGTACAGGAGCTGTTGGGCGAACTCGGCATCGGCGAGCTCACCGCGCGCTACCCGGCCGAGGTGTCCTTTGGCCAGCAGCAGCGCGCAGCGCTGGCTCGCGCGGTGTCCGCGACACCGAAGGTCCTGTTGGCCGACGAGCCGACCGCACACCTCGACCACGGCAGCGTCCCCGCCGTGCTGTCACTGCTTCGCCGCACCGCGCGAGCGGGCGCCGCGGTGTTGGTCGCCACCCACCACGATCAGGTCCACGAGATCGCCGACCGCAGACTGACGCTGGTCGAGGGGCGCGTCGACCAAGATTGATCACCGTTGGGTCATCGTGATCAGGGGCGCCTACACTCGGTGGGGATGATGCGACGGTTCCGCTGGCACGCCGCCGTGCTGCTGCTGGTGATCACCCTGATCGGTGGCTTCTTCGCCCTGTCGGCCCCCGATCCCCCTCCCGCGCCCCGCCCGGCGGTCGACAGCCCCCGCGTGCTGGTCGCCATGGGTGATTCGACGATCTCCGGTGAGGCGGCGGGCGACTACGAGCCGGGCACCGACGGCGAGGACGGCAACTGGTGCCACCGCTCGGCCAACGCCTCCATCCACAAGACCGCGGTGCGCGGTGTCGAGGAGACGATCAACCTGGCCTGCTCGGGGGCGCCGTCCGCGCAGGTCGGCCTGGGCGACACCGAGCAGTACACCGAGTCGTCGCAGGCGCGGCGGCTGCGTGAGATCGTCCGCACCAAACGGGTCGTGGCCGTCCAGGTGGCGGTCGGCGCCAACGACGAACCCGGCTTCTCCCACGTGCTCGACGGCTGTGTTCAAGCGTGGCTGGACCAGGGCCGACCGGGTTGCGGCGCCGTGGAGAAGGACCGGTGGCCCGGCAAGGTCGAGGCGATGGTGCCGAAAGTCGTGCGCGCCCTGAACGACATCCGGTCGGTGCTGCGCGAGGCGGGCTACCAGCCCGAGGACTACGAGCTGGTGTTGCAGTCCTACACCGCGCCGGTCGCTCCCGGGATGCGCGAGGAACTGCGCAACCTCAACGGCTGCCCGGTGCGCATCGAGGATCTCCAGTGGATTCGCGAGAGCGCGCTCCCTCAGATCAACGACGGTCTGCACCGCGCCGCCCGCGAGACCAACGCCCGTTTCCTCGACCTGTCCCGCGCGGGCACGGGCCACGAAGCGTGCGCCAACGCCGACCCGAAGCAGGAATGGTTCAGCCGACTCGCCGTGCGCTGGGCCGATCTGCGCGCCGACGACCGCGCCTCACACGCCCTGCAGGAGTCCTTCCACCCGAACGCGGCCGGACACGCCCAGTTCGGCGGCTGCCTCGGCGAGTTCCTGGCCACCAACATCCGCGCCGCTGTCTGTCTCGCAGGCCCGGACGGAGCGTTGCACCCGGCGGCCAGCGTCGGCCCGTGACCGATCGCGGCTGGTGGTGGGCGCTCGACATCACGAGTCCACCGAAATTTCACCGCCGCCGGATACGGTGCCGCGCATGCGTCTGCTGCTCACCCTGTTCGCCATCACCGCTCTGCTGGTGGCGCCGACCACCGCCGCGGCCGATCACCCCACGCGGGTGCGGCCGTTGGCGCAGGCCCACGCACACAACGACTACGAACACACGCGGCCACTCCACGACGCCCTGGACCACGGGTTCACCAGTGCCGAAGCCGACATCTACCTCGTCGGCGGCGAACTGCTCGTCGGACACGACCCGCAGGACCTGGTGCCGGGCCGCACGCTGCGGGCGCTGTATCTCGAACCGCTGCGGCAGCGGGTCCTCGACAACCACGGCAAGGTGTTCCCCGGCCGACCCTTCGCGTTTCAGTTGCTGATCGACCTGAAGAACACCGGTCCCGCCACCTACACCGAACTGGACCGCCAACTGCGCGACCCCCGCTACGCGTTCCTGTTCGCCCGCCACACCGACGGCAAACTCAAACGCGGCGCGGTGACCGCTGTCGTCTCCGGCGATCGACCGCGTGAGCTGATGGCGGGCCAACGTGACCGGCTCGCCTTCTACGACGGCCGCCTCGTCGGCGCGAGTGACCTCGGCGGCGACGCGACGTTCGTGCCGCTGGTGTCGGACAACTGGACGAAGGTGTTCACCTGGACCGGGGTGGGCCCGATGCCCGCCGAGGAGCGTTCCCGCCTGCGCGGCATCGTCACCGACGCGCACCGCGCGGGCCAGCGCGTGCGATTCTGGGCGACACCGGACCAGCCGGGTGAGCAGCGGACCGCGATCTGGCGGGAACTCGCCGAGGCCGGGGTGGACCACATCAACACCGACGACCTCGCCGGTCTCGCCGCGTTCCTCCGCTAACGCCAGCCTGGTGAGCCCCGAGGAACTCGACCTGTCCGATGAGGACACCGCCCGCGCGGTGCACGAGGTCGGCCTGCGCGCCTACCGGGTGGAAGCCGACCTGATCGGGTTCGACGGCATCCCGGCGTTGCGCGAGACACTGCCCGAGATGCGCGCGCTCGCGTTGCGGTGGCGAGGATGCCGTGCGGGCGGGGTGGTGGTCGCGTTCGTGGCGTGGGCGGACGGCGACATCGACCGGCTCTGTGTCGACCCGGCCTGGTTTCGCCGGGGCCTGGCCACGACGCTGCTGCGCGACCTGGTGGCCCGCACCGAAGGCGACCTCAGCGTGACGACCGGCGCCGAGAACGCCCCCGCCGTCGCGCTCTACGAACGCGCGGGTTTCACCCGGACCGGAACCCTCGAACCGGAGCCCGGTCTGCGGCTCGCGGCGTTCCGCCTACAGCGAGGGTGAGCGGCCCTCATACGGGGTCGACAACACGACCGTGGTGCGCGTGGAGACCTTCGCCGACTCGCGGATCTTGCGCAGCAGCTCCTCCAACCCGAGCGGCGACCCGACGCGCACCAACAGCACGTAGGACTCGTCGCCCGCGACCGAGTAACAGGACTCGATCTCGCTGATGTGCTCCAGGCGCTGCGGGTAGTCGTCCGGGGCCGCCGGGTCGATCGGCGTCAGCGAGATCAACGCGGTCAGCGGCAGCCCGATGGACTGCGCGTCCAACCGCGCCGAGTAGCCCCGGATCACTCCGCGCTGTTCAAGCCTGCGCACCCGCTGGTGCACCGCGGACACACTCAACCCGACCCGCTCGGCCAGGTCGGTGAAGCTGCACCGCCCTTCGGAGGCCAGCTCCCGCACGATCGCCTTGTCGATCGGCTCCAGTTCCCCCGGCGAGGTCACAGCACCACCAGCTCGTGTGGGCGAGTGTTGACCGGCTCGACGCCGTCGGTGGTGACCAGCACGATGTCCTCGATCCGCGCGCCCCACCGGCCCCGCTGATAGATGCCGGGCTCCACGCTGAACGCCATCCCCTCTTCGAGGACCAGGTCGTTCCCGGCCACGATGTAGGGGTGTTCGTGCACGTCGAGGCCAATGCCATGGCCGGTGCGGTGGATGAAGAACTCGCCGAACCCGGCCTCGACGATGATCTCGCGCGCGGCCGCGTCGACCTGCTCGGCGCTGACCCCCGGCCGAACCGCCTCGACCGCGGCCCGCTGGGCGCGTTGCAGCACGGCGTAGGTGGCGGCAACGTCGCTGTCGCGGGGCTCGCCGACGGCGTAGGTGCGGGTGCTGTCGGAGTTGTAGCCCGAGGGGAGGGGCCCGCCGATGTCGACGACGACCACGTCACCGGACTCGATCACCCGGTCGGACACGTCGTGGTGCGGGCTGGCGCCGTTGGGGCCGGACCCGACGATGACGAAATCGGCCCGCTCGTGGCCCTCGGCGACGATCGCCGCCGCGATGTCGGCACCCACCTCGGCCTCGGTGCGACCCGCGCGCAGCCACTCGCCCATCCGGGCGTGCACC
>JALZNB010000394.1 GCA_030857905.1 Actinomycetota bacterium | reverse complement strand
ACCTTCGTGTGCTCGGCCCCGGTGGGGGCCACGGTGATCAACGTGTTCTGCGACTTCGACGCTGCCATGCGCCGATCCTGACACGCCGGGCCCGCGACGCGCGACAGGGTGCCACCAGGTGATGCGGTCTCAGCCGCGAAGGTTCTGTGCCGCCACGCGGCCCAGGGCCGGGTTGTCGGCGGGCACCGAGTCGGGATCGATGCGCGCCTGGGCGCTTTCCTCGCCCGCTCCGGCCACCAGCTCGGACTCGATCGGCACCGACCGCTTCACCAGTGCCAACGCGATCGGTCCCAACTCGTGGTGCTGCGCCACCGATCCGACCCGACCGACCACCCGCTCGCCCGCGAGCACCGGTGACCCAGTCTCAGGCAGCCCGTCGGACACCCCGTCGAGGTGCAGCAGCAGCATTCGCCGAGGCGGGCGTCCCACGTTGTGCACCTTGGACACCGTTTCCTGCCCTCGGTAACAGCCTTTCGCCACGTGGGCGGCCACGTGCACCCAGTTCACCTCGTGCGGGATGGACTTCTCGTCGGTGTCCACGCCCAGTCGGGGTCGCAGGGACTCCACGCGCAAGGCGTCGAAGCCCCAGCTCCCCATCGGGCGGGCGCCCGCGTCGGTCAGCCGGGTCCACCACGCGTCCAGCTCGGAGCGCGGTACCAGCAGGTCCGCGGCGTCCGGGCCGGGCCACGGCATCCGACGCACGATCACGTCCTCGCCGACCGCCACCGCGTAGTCCCCCCGAGGCGCGGGCAAGCCGACCTTGGCGAGCAGTTCCGGCGTCTCCGGGCCGACCAGTGACAGCACCGCGCGCTCGGCCGTCGCGTCCCGGGGTTCGACCTTGGACCAGAAAACCATCTGCTCCAGGTATTCCAACAACGGCACCTGGCCGCCCCTGACCCCGGTCGCGACCGCGCCGCGTTCGGTGTCGAGCCACACCGTGTCGCCCGCGTGGGCGACAAGCATGTGGGCGTCGATTCGGCCGAAGCTGTCGAGGACGAGGGCCTCGGTGCCCGCGCCGTCGGCGAGGTCGGTCATGTGCTGGGAGATCACCAGGTGCAGCCAACTCAGCCGCTCGTCGCCCGGCACCGCGACGAGTTCGCGGTGCGACCGGTCGACCACCGCGACCTTGCGGGCGGCGGCCCGCTGCTCGGCGAACGGGTCGCCGAAATGCCACGGCACCCCCGCGTCGATCGACTCGGGGGGCGGCGGGATGGCGCCGGGGTGGCTCACTTGGTCTCCTCGGTGCAGGTGCGGCACGTGCCGGACAGCGCGAGGTGGCTCGCGTCCAGGACGAACCCGTGCTCGGCCCGGAGTGTTCCGGCCAGCTCGTCCATCACCGACCGTCGCGACTCGTCGACGTGGCCGCAGCGGTGGCATACCAGGTGGACATGTTGGTGCTCGTGCGCCGAATACGTGGGCGCCCCGTGGCCGAGGTGCGTGTGCCGCACCAGGCCGAGCTTCTCCAACAATTCCAGCGTGCGGTAGATGGTGGTGATGTTGATCGTCGGTGTCGCGCGCTGCACGTGCTGGCACACCTGTTCCGGTGTCCCGTGCCCCAACGCCAGCAACGCGTCGAGCACGAGCTGGCGCTGCGGGGTCATGCGCATCCCGCGTTCATGCAAGGTCTCGCGCAGCTCAGCGCGGCTGGTCTCCACCCCGACGATGGTATGCCCTGGCTGGCGTAGGGTGCGGCCATGCGCGTTTTGGCGATGTTGGACGGCACTCTCGTCAACGCGAACGCCCCCGTGATCCGGGCCGACGATCTCGGCTTGTCGCGTGGGGACGGCGTCTTCGAGACAGTGCTCGTGGTCGACGGCAGGCCGCGCGAGTTGGGCCCACACCTCGACCGGTTGGCCGCGTCCGCCGCGATGCTGGAGTTGCCGCCAGTCGATCTCGTCGCGTGGGAACGGGTGGCGCGGGTGGTCATCGACGCCTGGCCGTCGCCCGGTGAGATGGCCTTGAAGCTGGTCTACACGCGCGGTCCGGAATTCGATCCGGGATCGCCGACGGGGTACGCGATGGGCAGTCCGGTCGGCCCGGAGATCCAGGTCAGGCGCCGCGACGGTGTCGTGGCCCTCACCCTGGACCGGGGCTTCCACCCCAACGTCGTCGAGCGAGCGCCCTGGCTGCTGCTCGGGGCGAAGTCGTTGTCCTACGCGGTGAACATGGCGGCTTTGCGGTATGCCTCAGCCCGCGGCGCGGATGAGGCGATCTTCGTCGCGGCCGACGGGACCGTGCTGGAGGGGCCGACATCCACGGTGATCACGGTCACCGGCACCACGCTGCGCACCACCCCACCGGAGAGCGGCGTACTGGCGGGAACCACCCAGGCCGCTCTCTTCCGCGCCGCCGAGCAGGCTGGCTGGTCGACCAAGGTCGAACCGCTGCACCTCGACGACCTGCGGAACTGCGATGGCCTGTTCATCACCTCCAGCATCCGCCGCGTCACCCGCGTGCGGACACTCGACGGCGTCGAGTTGGCGGATTCGAGCGCGTTGCAAGCCGAACTGCTCGCTCTCTACGAGTCCGAATACTGAACCGGTCGTAGCCGCACCTTCGTGCCTGGCCGTGCCTGGGCCAACTCTGGCAGGTGACGTGTGGGGACGACACCGATCACCGGGTAGCCGCCGGTAGTCGGGTGGTCGGCGAGGAAGACAACCGGACGCCCGCTGGCGGGCACCTGTACCGCGCCGGTGACCACGCCCTCACTTGTCAGCTCACGACGGTGGAACTCGGGTGCGCGGGCAAGCGCGGGACCGAGTAGCCGCAGCCCGATCCGATTGCTTTCCGGCGACACCGACCAGACCGCCTTGGCCAATTGCGACACCGGGTCGTTGAACCAGTCGTCGCGTGGGCCGAGCAGCAGCGGCAACGTCAGCGCGTCGGCGGGATTCGACGGCGGGACGGTGTCCTCGCCGATCGGCGGACCGACCAACCTGCCCAGCGGCAGTACATCGCCCGCGCACAGGGGCGCCGGTCCGATCCCGGACAGCACATCGGTTGACCGTGAACCCAGTCGCGCGGGTACGGCGATCCCGCCGGAGATCGCCACATAACAGCGCACACCAGTGGCAGGCGAGCCCAGTTCCATGACCTCGCCCGCGCGAACGTGCACGGGAGTGTGTGAGCTCGCGTCTCGACCGCCGACTGTCACCGGGACACTCGGCCCGGTCACCGCGACCGTGCAGGACGCCTCCGCCCGCAACCGCACCCCGCCGAGAACCGCCTCGATGCCCGCGGCGCCCTCGGCGTTGCCCGCGAGTCGATTCGCCAACCGCAGCGATGGCGGGTCGAGCGCGCCCGAGGGTGGCACGCCCAGGTGGGCCTGACCCGGCCTGCCGAGATCCTGGATGAGGGCGAACGGGCCCGTCGCCAGCACGGTGACGGCGCGAGTCATGAGAGCGCTTCGAAACGGACCTGGTCGCCGGGGCTCAACAGCGCGGCCGGGTCGCGCGTCGAATCGAACAGCGGGGTGGCGTCCTCGGCGAGATGCGCCAGCAAACGCCAGCCGCCCGGGGACGACCTCGGGTAGACGCCGGTGAACTCTCCCGCGAGCCCGACCGCGCCCGCGGCCACTTGCGCGCGTGGCGAGTCCAGACGTGATTGGCGCAGCGCGGGCGGCAACCCGGTGAGATAACCGAAACCGGGAGCGAAACCGGTAAACGCGACCGTGTACTCCGCGCCCGAGTGCAAGGCCACGACCTCAGCCCGGCTGAGACCAGCCGTCGAAGCGACCAGGTCCAGGTCAGGCCCGTCATAGACCACGGGGAGCACAACCATGCGGGTGGAGAGCGGCGGCGGCGTCGTGAGGTCAACGCCCGCCAAGGCGTCGCGCACCAACCGGGCGCCACCAGAGCCGGGAACGAACGTCACCAGAACCGTGCGCGCGGCAGGCACAAGATCGACCACATCCGGCACGTCGGCCAGCGCGGCGCGCGCGGCGGACACCTCGGTCAGCGAGTCGAACTCGACCAACACCGCGTCCGCGCCGCAGCGCCGCAACCGCAACTCAGCCGACCACGCGCCGCAGATACGCCGACGTGTGCGGCTGAAGCTCCTGGCCCATCATGGCGCGCTCCTCGACGTAGGCGAGATCGCCGTTGTTGACCAGGCCGTACAGCCGCTTCGCCGCGTTGACCTCCTTGGCCGACGCCGTACGGGTCACGATGTCGGTGTCGAGTTCCCACGACGTCGAGTTGCGCGGGCTGCCGTAGAAGATCTCGGTGACACCCGTGGCGTGCGCGAGCAACAACTCGATGGTGTCGTCCTCCTGTGGCCGCCACCAACCGACCTCACGCGCGGCCGGACGAATGACCTTGCCGTCGTCGTCGAGCAGCCACGCCCGCGCCTCATAGGACAGAAACGGCCTGCCATCGTGCGCGAAAGTGATCTGCTGACCGAACTTGAAAGGCCCATCGATGGTCGGGTAGACCACCTCACCCTCGCCGCGCCACACCCCGACCAGGGGCAACAGCGCCAGACACGCGTCGTTGAGGTTGGGGCCCTCGCGCAGGTTCGCCGTGTCCCCCGGGATCGGCAGATCCTCGAACTGGGGCACATTGCGGTGCCTGGTCACCTCGGCCCGCTCGGCCGCGGCCTGGACCGCGGCGTCGCCGCTGGCCCTGGGGGCGTGCTCGTTGGATGCCATGCCCGGCTCAGCGCTGGTCGGAGTACAGGCGGTACACGACGTAGACCGCGAACCAGGTCGTCACCAGGCCGACTAGGACTAGCAACGAGGTGAAGAAGATATGCACGGACGGGAGGATAGCCGCTTGGGGGGTTGGGTGCGGGGGTGTGGGGGTCTCGGGTGGTGGGGGTCTCGGGTTGCGTTGCTGGTACGCGGGTTGCTGGGCAGCGGGCGCCCTCCCTGTTGAGGGTTAGGGATTGCCGGGAGGAGGGGCAGGGGGGAGAGAAGGGCGCGTGGGCTGTGAGGTTGTTGCTGGCGACGAGTGTTGTGGGGTAAAGGCCATGAAAATTGGGCGGGATGGCTGCTTATTTTTGTTCTGCACGGGAGGGTTTTTGGCGCGAATGGCAAGCGGCGCGGGGGTTCTTTTTGGGGAACTCCCGCGCCGCTTGAGTAGAAGGTCTTCGTCTTAGCCGACCGCTAGGGCGACCTCGTGTACTCCTGGGCCGTCGGCGCTGACTGTTGTTTCGCCGTTGCCTGTGCGGTGTAGGGCGCGCACGGTCCAGTCGCCGGGGGCGGCGAAGAACCGGAAGTCGCCCGCGTCCGAGGACACGACCTCGGCGGTGAACTCACCGGAGGAGTCCAGCAGGCGCACGAACGCGCCGCCGACCGGCTCGCCACCGTTGGTGACCTTGCCGGTCAGGACGATCTCCTTGCCTGCGTCGACGTTCGCGGGCAGGGCACCGCCCTGATCGGGAGCTGCGCATCCACTCATGTGCTCTTACCTTTCCGGTGAGTCCGCGATGATCAGTTCTGGGCGCCGATTTCGACCGGCACGCCGACCAGTGAGCCGTATTCGGTCCACGAGCCGTCGTAGTTCTTGACGTCTTCCTGGCCCAGCAGCTCGTGCAGGGCGAACCAGGTGTGGGAGGAACGCTCGCCGATGCGGCAGTAGGCGATGGTCGACTTCGACTCGTCCAGACCCGCGTCCTTGTACAGCTCGCGCAGTTCCTCGTCGGAGCGGAAGGTGCCGTCCTCGTTGGCCGCCTTGCTCCACGGCACGTTGATCGCGCTCGGGATGTGGCCCTTGACCTGGGCCTGCTCCTGCGGCAGGTGTGCGGGGGCGGCGAGCTTGCCGGAGAACTCGTCCGGCGAGCGGACGTCGACGAGGTTCTTGGTGTTGATCGCCTCGACGACCTCCTCGCGGAAGGCGCGCAGCGACAGGTCCTGGTCCTTGGCGGAGTAGCTGGTGCCCGCGCGTTCCACCTTCTCGGCGTCGAGCGGGCGGCCGTCCAGTTCCCACTTCTTGCGGCCGCCGTCGAGCAGCTTCACCGCGTTGTGGCCGTAGAGCTTGAAGTACCAGTAGGCGTACGCGGCGAACCAGTTGTTGTTGCCGCCGTAGAGGATCACGGTGTCGTCGTTGCCGATACCGCGCGAGGACAGCAGCTTCTCGAAGCCCGCCTTGTCGACGAAGTCGCGGCGAACCGGGTCCTGGAGGTCCTGCTTCCAGTCGACCTTGACCGCGCCGGGGATGTGGCCGGTGTCGTATGCGCTGGCGTCCTCGTCGACCTCGACGAACACCACTCCTTGCGTTTCGAGGTTCTCCTCGGCCCACGCGGCCGTAACCAGCACGTCTTCGCGGCTCATCGGGCGGTTCCCACTTTCCTGTTCGAGATGGACTTGTTGATGACAGGCACACGGCCGAGCAACAGATACGTCTCGCAGCCGAGACAGAACCCGAACGCCGCGTTGAGGAACGCGGCAGCCAGTGCCAGGGCTGTGGCGACGACACCCAGCACGGGCGCGTCGAGTGCGTAGCCGAGGATGCCGACCACGGCGAAACCGAACCCGACGGCCTGGGCGAACCGTAGTGGCGCCACGGCTTCCCGCTCGTCGGTCGGCTTCAGGCGCGGCGCGATCACGGCGCGGTAGAGCACCGAGTAGGGCGAGACCCGCAGGCTGACGAACGCCCCGATGGCGAACACGACAGCCTGGGCGGCCAGCAGCGGCCACCAGCCGGTGAGCAGCACGACCACGAGGACCACCGTGGTGAGCCAGGCGGCGAAACGGGGACCTCGGGGATCGACGGACACGGGGTGACCTCCTGACATGGGCTCTGGCTGACCTGGACCCAGCGTGGCCAGGTGGGGCGATACGCGAAGAGCGCGGACTACCGCCCGGTCAAATCGAGACGAGACAAAGGCTGCTGTCGACGCGGCAGAAATCCACCGGTCGGCGCCTGGTCAGGTAACTCGTCACGGCACGGACCTTACCGCCACATCCCTGGAGCTGAGAGGGGCGTCCACTGGATGAGATGACGGCGTCGGGCCTTGCCTGCGAGCGAATCCGCAGGTCAGGCCGGTAGGTGCGGACGCAACGCCGCGAGCAGATCGTCCCGCCTGGGCACGCCGCCCACCCGCAGCAGTTCCACGCCGCGGGCGTTCACGGCGACCGTGGTCGGCGTGCGCATGACACCTGCCGCCTTCGCCAACTCGGGGCGGTCGGTCAGGTCGATGTCGACGTGGGCGAGGCCGTCGGTCCCCTTGGCGAGGTCGGTCAGGACCAGTCCGGCGTGGCGGCAGGACGCGCAGAACGTCGTGGAGAACTGGACCAGCGTGACGGCTGCGGCCGGGTCGAGCGCGGCACGCACGTCGTCGGGAACAAGTACGTCGGGAACAGTGGAGTCGCCCGGGGATCGGACTCGCCTGTCGCGGGCGCGCAGCGCGAAACCGACGATCGCCGCGAGCAGCAGCGTGCCGATCACCACGAGGGCGCCGGTCATCAGCCGCTCTGCCCCAGCACCACGTTCGTGGCCGTGCCCCGTACCGACAGCAAGCCCTGCTGCACCTCAACCGAGGTCGGAACGACCTCGAACGGCAACTTGCCCGGGTCGAGCGGCGGAATGTCGAAGGTTTCCAGGATCTTCTGCTCGAACGCCTCGGGCAGCGGGGTCGCGGTGATGCCGTTGCGCAGTTCCAGCCGCCGCGAGTCGATGACCACCTTGCCCTCGACCAGCGAGATGATGGAGAACACGCACAGTTTGACCGACTGGCCCGCGATGTCAGCCTCACCACACAGCTTGACCCCCGCGGTGCTGCCCGCCTGGTCGGCGACCTCGGGGGTCGCCTCGACCTCGGTGCCGTCCGCGGACGCCGTCCCGACGACCTGCTCGCTGACCGGGTCGATCGTCAGGTTCGTGATCGCGCGGACGGCCGCGTTGTCGCCGGTCTGGATTGCCCGATTCACGTCGACCGCCTTGATCTTGACCTGGCCGCTCACCTCGCGCACCGGCACGCCCTTGATCGACCCGGACACCAGGTCCGACAACGGCGCCTGGACGCCGTACAGGTCCGCCTCCACATCGACATCCCGCAGGACGTCGCGCACCGGCACGCCCTTGGCGTCGACGTTGACCGACTCGTACTCGCCGGAGATCGCCTGCACGAGGAAGGAGAAGCCGCCCACCTTCACCGACGGGTGATCCTTGAGGCCGAACTGCTGCTGCGCGCGCTTGGAGACCTCGTGCTCGAAGAACGCCGCCGCGCCGAAATCGGCGGCCACCAGCAAGCCGAGCAACACCACGAGAGTCACCACGAGTCGCCGCACGGTCTTCGACCTTCGCCGTCGTGGGGCGGTTCGCGGCCCGCCGGTGTTCGCCATGGTCGTCATTCCCCGCCGCCGTCCGTGTCCGGGTCGCTGTGGGCGACTCGCGCCACGGCCAAGGGTACGCACGGGCCATACCGCTGTGACCCCGACGTCATGACCAGGACATATCGCCGCCGGGGGCGTTATTCTCGCTCCCACGCAACACCCGAACCCCGTTCAGGGGCCGCACCCCGAAGACGCAGAGCGCGACGATCGAGAGGCGGACTCGCATGAGCCTCGACCTGCTGCTGCTGACCGCCGACCCCGAGCCGGATGCCGTCCTGCCCGCTCTGATGTTGTTGCCGCACAACGTACGCACCCAGGCTCCCGAGGTCACCGCCCTGCTTGAGGCTGGTTCCCGCGACGTCGTCTTCGTCGACGCGCGCAGCGACCTGGCCTCGGCGAAGAGCCTGTGCCGACTGCTGACCAGCGGCGGCGCCAACTGCCCCATCGTGGCCGTGGTGAACGACGGCGGTCTCATCGCCATCACCGCGGACTGGCGCATCGACGAAATCATCCTGCCCACCGCGAGCCCGGCCGAGGTCGACGCCCGGCTGCGGCTGCTCACCACGCGCGGCCCTGCGGGCACCGCCGTCGACGGCGCCCTGCGCCTCGGCGAACTGGTCATCGACGAGGCCACCTACATGGCGCGGCTGCGCGGCCGCCACCTCGACCTCACCTACAAGGAGTTCGAGCTGCTCAAGTACCTCGCCCAGCACGCGGGCCGGGTGTTCACCCGGGCGCAGTTGCTCCAAGAGGTCTGGGGCTATGACTTCTTCGGCGGCACCCGCACGGTCGACGTCCACGTCCGCCGGCTGCGCGCGAAGCTCGGACCCGAGCACGAGCAGATGATCGGCACCGTGCGCAACGTCGGCTACAAGTTCGTCCAGCCGCCCAAGGCGGGCACCCGCAGGGATGCCAGGGAACTGGACATCCCTCGCCCGGCCGAGGCCAGGTAAGTACCGTCGGTTCCGTGGCCGAACTGACTTGGACTGAGTCCACCGACGACATCCGTGCGCTGTTGATCTCTGTTCGGGCGGTGGACGGCCGACCCGATGTCCACGCGGACGGCCCGCTGCCGCGCGAGTTCCGCGGCGGTGAGCACCTGATGGCGACCGACAACGGCGTGGTCGTCGGCTACGCCCATCTCGACACCGGCGGCGACGCGTTCGGCCGCCAGGTCGCGGAAGTGTTCGTCGCGCCGGACGCGCGGCGCCGAGGGATCGGGACCGCGCTGGTCGAGGCCGTGCTCGACCGCGCCGCCGATGGCGTCCGCGTCTGGGCGCACGGCGACCACCCCGGTGCGGCGGCGATCGCCGCCCGATTCGGGTTGGGCAAGGTGCGGGAACTGCTGAAGATGCACTCGACGCTCGGCGAACTGCCCGAGCCGGTGTGGCGCGACGGCGTCCGGGTACGCACTTTCGTGCCAGGGCAGGACGAGGCGGCGTTCGTCGCGGTCAACCACCGAGCCTTCGACTGGCACCCCGAACAAGGCGCGCTGACCGTCGCCGACGTCGAGGCGACCGAGACCGAGCCGTGGTTCGACCCGGCGGGCTTCTTCCTCGCCGTCGACGCCGACGACACACTGCTCGGATTCCACTGGACCAAGGTGCATCCGGGCGACATCGGCGAGGTCTACGTCGTCGGCGTCGACCCGGCCGCACAAGGCGGCGGCCTCGGCAAGGCGCTCACGCTGGTGGGTCTCGAACACCTGCGCGCGCTCGGCCTGCCCGAGGTGATCCTTTACGTCGAGTCCGACAACGCCCCGGCTGTCGCGGTGTACACCCGGCTCGGCTTCTCCGTGGCACAGGCGGACGTCCAGTACTCCTTCCTGGACACTCCGCGCGCGTAAGCGGTTACTCACGGCAGACCCGCAGGTCGCGGGTCTCATCCAGGAAGCGTCGGCCCGGTCACAATGAGCGTCTTGTTCACTCTCCGTTCACCTCTACAAGGGCAGGCGTCCACCACCGCTCCCTAGCGTTCCCCGCGAGGCGACGGACGGAGATGACGTCGCACATCGAAGACTCCTGTGCCTGGAGGAATTCACGTGAAGATCATGCGTCACACGTCCGTCCTGGGGCTCGTCGCGGCGGGCGCCCTCGCGCTCACGGCGTGCGGCAGCGACAACAACACGCCCGTGTCGAGTGGCAACGCGGCCGCCCCCGCGCCGACCAAGACCGCGGAGGTCGCCTGCGGCGGCAAGAAAGACCTGGTCGGCGAGGGTTCCAGCGCACAGAAGGGCGCGATCGACGCGTTCACCGCCGCGTACGTCGCCAAGTGCGCGGGCCAGCAGTTCGCCTACAACCCGACCGGTTCCGGCGCGGGCGTCAAGCAGTTCACCTCCGGCATCGTCGACATCGGCGGCTCCGACTCCGCGCTGAACAAGGAGAAGGGCGAGCCGGAGAAGGCGGCCGAACGCTGCGAGGGCAACCCGGCGTGGAACCTGCCGCTCGTCTTCGGCCCTGTCGGCATCGCCTACAAGGTCGACGGCGTCACCGACCTCGTGCTGACCCCCGAGATCACCGCCAAGATCTTCAACGGCACCGTCGCCAAGTGGAACGACCCGGCCATCGCCGCGGCCAACAGCGGCGCGACGCTGCCGGACAAGGCCATCACGGTGATCTACCGCGCTGACGAGTCGGGCACCACCGACAACTTCCAGAAGTACCTCAAGGCATCCGCCAAGGACGCGTGGGGCAAGGACGCGGGCAAGAAGTTCAACGGCGGCATCGGCCAGGGCGCCCAGGGCTCCGCGGGCGTCGCGGACGCGATCGGCGCGGGCGACGGCACCATCGGCTACATCGAGTGGTCCTACGTCCAGGACAAGAAGCTGTCCTCCGCCAAGATCGACAGTGGCGCGGGCCCGGTCGAGCTGAACGCCGAGAGCGCGGCCAACGCCATCAAGTCGGCCAAGCTCAAGGGCGAGGGCAACGACCTGATCATCGACCTCGACGCGCTCTACGCGAGCAAGGAGGCAGGCGCGTACCCGCTGGTGCTGGCCACCTACGAGATCGTCTGCTCGAAGGGCTACGACGCCGAGACCACCCAGGCCGTGAAGGCGTTCCTCACCGTCGCCGCCACCGACGGACAGGCCACGCTCGCGGACGCGGGCTACGTTCCGCTGCCCGACGAGTTCCAGGAGAAGCTGCTGACCGCCATCGGCGCCATCGCCTGACAACGCCACCAACCCGCTGATCCAGCCACACCGATGAGCGATCCAGCCACGGTCGGACGCTCCGCGGTCCCCGGTTCCACCGGCGGACCGCGGGGCCGTTCGGCATCCGACACCCCGGAGGCCCCGATTCCTTCCACCGTGCAGGGCGCGGGCGGTCCGCCGACAGGGCAGACCGCGGGCGCCAAGGTCGTCACCCGACCCGGTGACAAGATCTTCAAGGCGTTGACGGTCGGTTCCGGCATCTTCGTCGTCGCCATGATTGCCCTCATCGGCATCTTCCTGCTGGTCCAGGCGATCCCGTCGCTCGCGGACAACAAGGCGAGCTTCCTGTTCAGCAAGGACTGGGACACCGGCGACCTGGACAACCTGGCCTTCGGCGTCCTCGACCTGCTGCTGGTCACGGTGTTCAGCGCGATCTTCGCCCTGCTCATCGCCATGCCAGTGTCGCTCGGCATCGCGCTGTTCCTCACCCAGTACGCGCCGCGCAGGCTGGCCCGGCCGTTCGCCTACCTGGTCGACCTGCTCGCCGCGGTGCCCTCGATCATCTACGGCCTCTGGGGCGCCTACGTCCTGGCCCCCGCGCTCGCGCCGGTGAGCAAGTGGCTCAACGAGACCCTCGGCTTCATCCCGATCTTCGCGACCGGCAGCTCCAACCTCGCCATCGGCCAGACCATCTTCACCGCGGGCATCGTCCTCGCGGTCATGCTGCTGCCGATCATCACCGCGATCAGCCGCGAGGTGTTCGACCGGACGCCGTCGACCCAGATCGAGGGCGCGCTCGCGCTCGGCGCCACCAAGTGGGAGGTCGTGCGCACCACGGTCCTGCCGTTCGGCAAGGCGGGCTACATCAGCGCGTCCATGCTCGGGCTCGGCCGCGCGCTCGGCGAGACCATCGCCGTACTGATCATCCTCAGCGCCACGTCGTCACACTTCAGCTGGTCGCTGTTCGACGGCGGCGACACGATCGCCTCGAAGATCGCCCGCGCCGCCTCGGAGTTCAACGACCCCAAGGGCGCGGGCGCCTACATCGCGGCCGGACTCGTGCTGTTCGTGCTGACCTTCGTGGTCAACGCGTTCGCCCGGTCCATCATCGCGGGCCACAAGGAGTACGAATGAGCACCGCGACCGGCCTCGACCGCCCCGCGGCGCCCCCGGCGTTCCGCCAGGTCAGCGCGGCCCGCAAAGCCAAGAACCGGATCGCCACGATCCTCGTCGGCTTCACCTTCCTGCTGGCCCTCGCGCCACTGGTGTGGCTGCTGCTCACCGTCATCGCCAAGGGCTTCGAATACATCCTCGCCCCCGACTGGTGGCAGAAGTCCCTCGCGGGCCTGACCACCCGCCAGTTCGGCGGCGGCGTCTACCACGCGATCGTCGGCACCCTGTTCCAAGGCCTGATCTGCGCGGTCATCGCGGTGCCCATCGCCATCCTGGTCGCCATCTACCTCGTCGAGTACGGCAAGCGCTCCCGCCTCGCCCGCGCGGTCACCTTCACCGTCGACATCCTCTCGGGTGTCCCGTCGATCGTGGCCGCGCTGTTCATCTACGCGCTGTGGATCACCACCATGGGCATGCCCCGCAGCGGATTCGCGGTGGCGCTCGCCCTGGTGCTGCTGATGATCCCGGTCGTCGTCCGCACGACCGAGGAACTCCTCAAGATCGTTCCCGACGAACTGCGCGAGGCCGCGTACGCGCTGGGCATCCCCAAGTGGAAGACCATCATCAAGATCGTCATCCCGACGGCGCTGTCCGGCATCATCACCGGCATCTCACTGGCCATCGCCCGCGTCATGGGCGAAACAGCCCCAGTGCTCATCCTGGTGGGCTACACCGCGTTCATCAACTACAACCCGTTCGACGGCAGCATGGCCTCCCTCCCGCTGCTGATGACCTCCGAACGACTCGTCACCAACGACGTCGGCGAGGCGCGGGTATGGGGCGCGGCGGTCACCCTGATCCTCATCATCACCGTGTTCAACCTGCTGGGATCACTGATCTCGAAGCTGACGTCTCTGAAGAACAAGTGAGCGGGCGGAAAACCATGGCCAAGCGCATAGATGTCCAGGACCTGAACCTGTACTACGGCAAGTTCCACGCCGTCGACCGGGTGTCCCTCGAAGTCCCGCCACGCAACGTCACCGCCTTCATCGGCCCCTCCGGCTGCGGCAAGTCCACCGTCCTGCGGTCGATCAACCGCATGCACGAGGTCATCCCCGGCGCCCGCGCCGAAGGCCGCGTCCTACTCGACGGCGAAGACGTCTACGACAGCGCCGTCGACCCGGTCTCGGTGCGCCGCACCATCGGCATGGTCTTCCAACGCCCCAACCCATTCCCCACCATGTCGATCCGCGACAACGTCGTCGCGGGCCTCAAACTCGCCGGGGAACGCGACAAGAAAAAACTCGACACCGTCGCCGAACAAGCCCTCCGCGGCGCGAACCTGTGGGCCGAAGTCAAAGACCGCCTCAACCGCCCCGGCGGCGGCCTCTCCGGCGGCCAACAACAACGCCTCTGCATCGCCCGCGCCATCGCCGTCCAACCCGACGTCCTGCTGATGGACGAACCCTGCTCGGCGCTGGACCCCATCTCCACCCTGGCCATCGAAGACCTCATCGGCGAACTGAAAAAAGACTTCACCATCGTCATCGTCACCCACAACATGCAACAAGCGGCCCGGGTAAGCGACCAAACAGCCTTCTTCAACCTCGCGGGCGTCGGCCAACCAGGACGACTCGTCGAGGTCGACGCCACCGAAAAGATCTTCTCCAACCCAGGCCAGAAGGCCACGGAGGACTACATCTCCGGCCGCTTCGGCTGATCCACCCCACACAGCGGAACCCGACACCGCCCCACCGCGTCATACGGCAGACGCGCCCCGCCGAGGATTGGTACCGTGCTCGTGGGGTTTGACGGGCGATAGGGGCAGGGTATGTATATCGACGAAGCGGGGGGCTCCCCCCTCGGCGCCGGTATCGGCAAGTCCATGGACCAGTTCGCCCACGGCGCGGCGAGCGGCGCCTTCGCGGTGAACGAGCAGGGCGGCCAAGCCCTCCTCAACGCCATCGCGGACATGGCGGCCTGGGTGGACTCTGAGCAGTTCCAACTGCGTCAGCTTGAGCAGGAAGCAAGTCTCGGGTCGACTAACGGCGCACAAGTGATGAAGCCTTACCTGAAGCAAGTAGCGTCAGATGGGTCTGGCTTCTTGACACAACTCACTGCTTTCCGTGAATCTTTGGTCAAGGCTGAAGAAGGAATCAAGCAGGCAATGGTCAACTATCGACAGACCGATAACCTCAATGCCAGTAAGCTGACATAGGAATTGTGCTCCGAGGAGAGGTTGCCAAGCGCTGTGAACAAGATTGCACTCGCATGTCTCGCCGCCGCAGTGACTATGGGTGCGGTTTCTTGTTCGACTAATGAAGTCGGGGAACCCCGTCCTGGAGTCAGTTCGAGCACGACGCAGGACGGTCGGTCGACTGCAAGCAACGGTGTCCCTGGAACTACAAGGACCAGTGCGCCGAACACATCTGACGATGTCGCCAAAAATATTGAACCCTGTGACCTTGTCTCAGCTCAGGCCGCACAAAGTTTGAGTCTCTCCGGAGAGCCAAAGGTAAACGAAACCGCGAGGTCGAAATCGTGCTCGTGGCGGGTCAACAAGGGGAACGTGGCTGATAGCTACAACCTTGGTTTCACGGTTTTTTGGGAGCGTGGCATCAAGGACATCGTGACAACCGGTGAGGTTGAGACGATGAAGATCGGGAAGCACGAGGCAGTGCGATATCAAGCTGATGGTGGTGGCGCGTGCGCCGTGGCGTTTGCAATCTCGGAGAAATCTCGAGTCGATGTCACTGCTGTCGGTGGAGATGCGTCCAAGCTCTGTGCTCCCGTTGTTGAAGCCGCTCAAGCTGTTGAGCTGGAATTGCCTTGAGGTAGTGGGAGGAGGTTGACCTATGCCTGGCCCGATGAGGACCGCGTATACCCCGCATCAGGGGCCGAAGGACACCGCGGATGTGTCCAATCCGGCGAGTCCGAACTATGACCGGGGGAGCTCGGCCTACGATCCGACCTACGATCGCTCCAGCGGTGTCTACATCAACCGCAAGGGTGAGTCCGATACCGGGGCGGAGGTGCAGCGGCAAGCCGAGCAGCGGGTCGATCAGGATATTGAGAATGCGCCGTGGTATGACTTTTATCGGCGGTTTACCCGTAATAGTCAGGTGGAGAGTCAGTACAGCCAGGAGATGAGCGCCCAGGCCAACCAGTTGGCTCAGGGTGTGCCGTTGCGGACGCCGCCTGGTATGCAGTGCACGAATTATCTGAGTTATGATCACGGGTCGCTCAAGCCGATGGTGACCGAGAAGGTGGATCCGGATCAGATTGGCGAGATGGGGGATCTCTACGTCAACGCGGGCAATGCCATGACGCAGTTTCAGACCGCTGTCGGCAATGCCATCAACAACAGTCAGGCGGATTGGCGGGGAGAGGCGGGCGACAAGGCCCGTCAGTTCATGGCCGATGTCGGCAACTGGGTCGGGTTGGCTGGGCAGAGCGCGCAATTGGCCGGTACGCAGACCGGTATCCATTCCGCGGCGCTCGCTCAGGCGAAGAATTCGATGCCCGACGAAGTCAAGTTCGATGTCGCCGCGGCCAACAATGATTTGCGTACCGAGACGGATCCGATCGCGCTCGGTGTGAAGATGGTGAAGTACAACGCCGAGTATCAGGCGAGTCAAGACGCACATCAGGAAGCGGCGCGCGTTGTCGGCGCCTATGACGGGGCGCTGGGGAGTGCGTCGACCATGCCCGCTTTCGCCAAGCCGCCCGTGATGGGTGGTGGAGGTGGAGGTGACCCCGGCGACGGTGACGACGGGGATGGTGTCGACGGCGGCGACGATCGCGATGTTTCCGTCAATGGGGACGACGGCCGCGGCAAGGGCGGTGTCTATTCCGGGGATGACGGCTCGGACGACAAGGACAAAGACTCCGACCGTGATGATGATCGCCCACCACCGCCTCCGCCCCCACCGCCCCCTCCACCGCCCCCTCCGCC
>JALZNB010000385.1 GCA_030857905.1 Actinomycetota bacterium | reverse complement strand
CACCGTGGCCGATGTAGTGCACTCCGGGCGGGACGCGCTGCGGTTCCTCGAACGTGCCCAGGTCGACCTCGTGCTGCTCGACCTCTACCTGCCCGACACCAACGGGCTCGAAGTCGTCCGCGCGTTGCGCTCGGCCGGACACACCGCCGACGTGATCACGGTGACCTCCGCGCGCGACCTCGCCGTCGTGCGCGCCGCCGTGTCGGCCGGGGTGGTGCAGTACCTGCTCAAGCCCTTCACTTTCGCGGGCCTGCGCGACAAACTCGAGGGCTACGCCAAGTTCCGGGCCAGGGTCAGCGGCCAGGGCGACGCGGTGAGGCAGGCGGAGGTCGACGAGGCGTTCGGTGCCTTACGCGGTGGGGAGAACACCACGCTGCCCAAGGGGATGAGCGTGCAGACCCTGGACACCGTGGTGGCTGTCATCCGGCGCGCGGACGACGGCCTGTCCGCGGGCGCGGCGGCCGAGTCGGTCGGCGTGTCCAGGGTGACCGCCCGGCGCTACCTGGAATACCTGGCCGACAACGGACTCGCGATGCGCAAACCCCGGTATGGCACGGTCGGCCGCCCGGAGGTCTGGTACCACTGGGCGAGCTGAGGTCCAGAGTGGACGTCGCCGACCGGCACGGAAGTCCGGGTCAGAAAACAGGTCCGGTGTACTTCTCGCCCGGGCCGTGGCCGGGTTCGTCGGGGAACGCCGAGGACTCGCGGAAAGCTCGTTGCAGCGACTGAAGCCCGTCGCGGATCGGGGCGGCGTGCGGGCCGAGGAACTCGACCGACGCGGTGACCAGGCCCGCGAGCGCGGTGATCAGCCTGCGGGCCTCGTCCAGGTCGCGGTGCGGGCTGGTGTCGGGGTCCGGGTCGGCGAGGCCGAGCCGTTCGGCCGATGCCGACATCAGCATCACCGCCGCCCGGCTGATGACCTCGACGCTCGGGATGTCGACGAGGTCGCGGTCGCGGTCGGTGTCGGGGCCAGTGGGTTCGGAGCCGGTGTTCACGGTCTGCTACCCTTCCAGGTGCGACCAGCCCCCGTGAGTGCGGGGGCGGCAAAGTGGAGCCCCCGCTCCCACCCGAGATCACCGTGAGGTGGCCGGGTCCGGTCATAGTCGGACTTCGTCTTGCGGCGAGTGTCCGGTGTTCCGACGCGTGCGTCGGAGATCGGTCGGAAGCGGGCCCCGCATGCCTCACGGCATCGGGGCTCGATGTTTTTGGGGACCTCACACGCTCAAGGCAGTCGCGCGAGTAGACGGACCTAGGAGGCCCCATCAGCACGGAGACACGCATCAACGACCGCATTCGCGTGCCGGAGGTTCGACTTGTCGGACCCAATGGCGAGCAGGTCGGGATCGTCCGCATCGAGGACGCGCTCCGACTCGCACAGGAAGCGGATCTTGATCTCGTCGAGGTCGCACCCACGGCGCGCCCGCCGGTCTGCAAGCTCATGGACTTCGGGAAGTTCAAGTACGAGAGCGCGCAGAAGGCCCGCGAGTCCCGTCGTAACCAGGTGCTCACCGTCATCAAGGAGCAGAAGCTCCGGCCGAAGATCGACTCCCACGACTACGAGACCAAGAAGCGCAACGTCGTTCGCTTCCTCGAGCACGGGAACAAGGTCAAGGTCACCATCATGTTCCGCGGTCGCGAGCAGTCCCGCCCAGAACTGGGTTTCCGGCTGCTGCAGCGGCTCGCCGAGGACGTGCAGGAGCTCGGTTTCGTCGAGTCGTCGGCCAAGCAGGACGGCCGGAACATGATCATGGTGTTGGCGCCGCACAAGAACGTGAAGCCCAAGCCGAGGATCAGCTCGGGGAACGCGGACTCCGACGAGGAACCGACCGAGAACTCCACGCAGGAGTGACCGGATCGGGCGACCGGTCGAACCACCCCCGCATGCCGCCGCGCCGATGATGGCGCGGCGGGCACGAGACGAGGACACACCATGCCGAAGATGAAGACCCACTCCGGGGCGTCCAAGCGCATCCGCGTCACGGGCAAGGGCAAGCTGCGTCGCCAGCAGGCAGGCTTGCGGCACAAGCTGGAGAAGAAGACCTCCACGCAGACCCGCAGGCTCTCCGGCACCGCCGAGGTGGCCGCTGTCGACGTCAAGCGCCTCAACAAGCTGCTCGGCCGCTGACCTGGCCGACACACCCCCGATGACCACCCGGGCCGGCTGACCCCAGCCCACTAGATCGACAGGACGACACCGTGGCACGCGTCAAGCGGGCGGTCAATGCCCAGAAGAAGCGCCGCACCACTCTCGAATTGGCAAGCGGCTACCGCGGTCAGCGCTCGCGGCTCTACCGCAAGGCCAAGGAGCAGGTGCTCCACTCGCTCAACTACGCATACCGTGACCGCCGCGCCCGCAAGGGTGAGTTCCGCAAGCTGTGGATCCAGCGCATCAACGCCGCGGCACGTCAGAACGGTATGAGCTACAACCGCTTCATCGAAGGCCTCAGGGTCGGCGGTGTCGAGGTCGACCGCAAGATCCTCGCGGAGCTCGCGGTCAGTGACCCCACCGCGTTCGCCGCCCTTGCCGAGATCGCCCGCGCCAACGCGGGCACCCAGGGCAAGGCAGCTTCCTGAGTACGAGGCACCCACGACCCGGGGCGGTTCCGTTCACCGAACGGACCCCCCGGGTCGCCGCCGCTCGGGCCCTGGTGCGTCGGGCCGGGCGGGACAAGGCCGGGCGGTTCCTCGTCGAGGGCGCCCAGGCGGTGCGCGAGGCGTTGGCCTTCGGGCGAGTGCACGAGATCTTCGTGACCGAGCACGCCGCCGATCGACACCGCGACCTGCTGTCCACTGTGGACGTTCCGGTGTCCTGTCTGACGGACAAGGCCGCGGACGGTCTGTCGGAGACGGTGACCCCGCAGGGCATCATCGCGGTGTGCGACCTGCTCGACCGCCACCTCGTCGATACCCTCGCCGACACTCCCAGGCTGGTGACAGTGCTGGTCGGCGTGTCCGATCCGGGCAACGCGGGCACGGTGACCCGAGTGTCCGACGCGGCGGGCGCGAACGCGGTCATCTTCGCCGGTGACACCGTCGACCCGCACAACGGCAAGTGCGTCCGCGCCTCCACGGGCAGCGTCTTCCACCTGCCGTTGGCCCGCAGTCGGGACACCGCCGAGGTCTTCGCCGCGTGCCGCGCCGCGGGCCTGCGACTGGTCGCCGCCGATGGTCACGCCCCACAGGACCTGGACTCGGTCATCGACAACGGCGAACTCGCGGCCCCGACGGCGTGGGTGTTCGGCAGTGAGGCGCACGGCCTCGACGCCGCCGTGCTGGCCGAGATGGACTCGACGGTCAAGGTGCCGCTCTACGGCGCAGCCGAGAGCCTGAACCTCGCCACCGCCGCGGC
>JALZNB010000371.1 GCA_030857905.1 Actinomycetota bacterium | reverse complement strand
AACACAGTTCACCCTGATGCGTCGATATGGATGGGGCCGCAGGCCGTCATTCGGGGTGGGTAGGTCAGGCGAAGAGATATAGGTGCCGATGCAGAACGTTGGCGTTCGTCGGTTCACAGCGCGGCGGTGAAGGTGACCGTGCCGCTGACACTGGTCAGGCTTGGGGGGTGAGGCAGGGGGTGAGGTCGGTGGCGGGCAGGACCTTGGTCTGCACGACGGTCGCGCCTTGGAAGAGGCCGTCGATCACGGTACCGGTCAGGACGAGGACGGTTGTGCCGCCGGGTTTGGGGTTGACCTCGAAGCCGTCTCGGACGGTGCTGCCGTGTCCCGTGTTCCAGTGGTAGGTCGAGGTGTTGGTGGTGGAGCCGGCCAGGCAGCTGACCGTGGACGTGAAGGTGGCTCCGGTGATGGCGGGGTGGCTGGGGGACAGGCAACCGCCCAGCGTGCCGGTGGCTTCGAAGTCGATGTGCCTGGGCAGCAGGGTCATGCCGGGGGAGTAGGCGCCGACCTGGTGCCCAGGGCGTAGTTGACGTCCACCGCGAACGGCGAGGCGGAACCGGGCACGTGGGACAGAGCGGCGGCTCCGAGCAGTCCGCCCACCAGGGCGACGATCAGTGAACGCAGGCGTATGAGGGTTTCCGTTGCGGATTCCAGGGGCGGGTCGATTTTGGTGATCCCGGCGTCCGCTCTCAATCGGCTGAACGGCTTGTGGCAGAACACGGTGCGTGGGTGTTGTCTGCCGCAGAACTGTGGAGTCCTGCGGTGTGCGGTTCGCCTGAGGTGGAATATCTTTTCACCGCTTGGACCTATCGCGTTCGTCTGTGTCCTCGGTACGAAGGAGCGCCGTAACGCCGCACACATGATCGGAGCCGCTTGTGAGTATCTCTGCGGAACGCGACTGGACCACCACTCCGCCCACCGCCGAGGGGTGGCTCGACCGGGCTCGTGAGGTCGCCGCGCTGTTCGCCGTTGACGCGGTGGCCCGTGACCGGGCGGGCGCCGCCCCGCACGCCGAGGTGGCCTTGCTCAAGGACTCGGGTCTGGTCACCCTGCTCGGTCCGGTCGAACAGGGCGGCGGTGGTCAGAACTGGACCACCGCGTACCGGGCGGTCCGCGAGATCGCCGCGGGTGATGGCTCCCTCGGCCAGCTGTTGGGCTACCACTACCTGTGGTTCTGGACCGCCCGCCTGATCGCCACCCCGGAACAGGTGGCCGCGGTGGAGGAACAGGCCACTCGTGAGCGCTGGTTCTTCGGCGGCGCGGTTAACCCGCGCGACAACGACTTGGCCGTGGTCGACGAGGGCGACGAGCTCGTCTTCACCGGCCGCAAGTCCTTCTCCACCGGCAGCAAGGTCTCCGACGTCACCGTCCTGGAAGGCGTGCTGGAGGGCACCGACGACCACGTCTTCGCCATCGTCCCGTCACGCCAGGACGCCATCGTGTTCAACGACGACTGGGACAACCTCGGCCAGCGGCTCACCGAGAGCGGCAGCGTCGAGGTCAGCGGTGTGCGCGTGCCCTGGCCGGATGCTTTGGGCTACGTCGACAAGGAGTTCCGGCCGCGGGTCTACAACACCCTCAACGTGCCCCTGATCCAATTGGTGTTCACCAACTTCTACCTCGGCATCGCCACGAGCGCGCTCACCACCGCCGCCGCGTACACCCGAAGCCGGACCCGGCCATGGCCCTACGCGGTCGACGTCAAGGGCTCGGCGGTCGAAGAATTCCACGTCCTGGAGACCTACGGCGACCTGCAGTCCAAGCTGTGGGCCGCCGAAGCCTTGGCCGAACGCGCTGCCGAACTCATCGAGGCGATCAACGCCCACCCCGACACCGTCACCGAACGCGAACGCGGCGAAGCCGCCGTCGTCATCGCCGCCGCCAAGCAACGCGCCGTCGACACCGGCCTGGAGATCGGCACCCGCGTGTTCGACGTGACCGGCGCCCGCGCCACCGCCAACACCGTGGGGCTGGACATCTTCTGGCGCAACATCCGCACCCACAGCCTGCACGACCCGCTCGCCCACAAGCGCGCCGAAGTTGGCCGCTACGCGTTGCTCGACGAGGTGCCCGAACCCACCTGGTACACCTGACCGTCGTGCCACCGGTCATTCGTCGTCGGCATTATGGGAGTCTTCCTCGGTTTTCCGATCGTAACGTGCTTTCCGGTGCGGCCGATGACACGTACGAGTTGCGCAGCTCTCCCATTGTGATCGAGCGATTCCGCGTTGCGCGGTGAACTGGAAGGAGATCGCTGTGCGCAGATCCAGTGTCAGATCCACCCTCGGAGCGGTGGTGAGCGTGGTTGTGGCGGCTTCGTGGTCGCTGGTGGGTGTGCCCGCCGCGCACGCCACGACGACCTGTGACGGGCTGCCTGCCACCATCGTGGGCTCCGCGAGCGGCGAGACCCTTACCGGTACGAACGGCGATGACGTGATCGTCGGCTTGGGCGGGGACGACACCATCGTCGGGTTGGCCGGCAACGACCGGGTCTGCGCCGGGGACGGTGCCGACACCGTCTACGGCGAATTCGTCGTGGTGCCCGACGTCCTCCCGGGCCTGCCCGCCCCCGGTCCTCTGGAGGACCTCTCCGACCGGGTGTTCGGCGAGGCCGGTGACGACGTGCTGATCGGCAATTCCGGGACCGGGGTCATCAGCGTCTCGGCGGCCTACGTCGCCGACAACGACCACATCGACGGCGGTCCGGGTTCGGACGTCATCTCCGGCGGTTTCCTCGACGTGACGATCACGGCCGTCTCCGGTGGGATCGTCGGCCTCAACGACACCCTCATCGGTGGTGACGACCCGGATACCATCTACGGCTATGGCAGGACCATCACCGTGGGGGCGGGCGCCGGTCTGGCCGGAGCGGTGTTGATCGGCAACCTGAACGACACCATCTCGGGGGGTGGGGGCGGTGACACCGTCTACGGTGACGCGCAGACCGCGAACCTGGGCGTCAGCGCACCGGTGACCGCCGAGACCTCCAACGACACCATCGCCGGCGGCGAGGGCAACGACACCATCTACGGCGACTACGAGACCCTGAATTCCCTCTCGGGCGCGAAAGCGATCACCAGCGGGCACCGCGACGCCATCGACGCCGGACCGGGTGACGACGTGCTCTACGGCGACGCCAAGAACGGCAACGCGAACTTCATCGGCCTGGTGATCGGCAATATCGACAACGTCAACGGCGGGATCGGCACCGACACGGCCGACGCCGGTCCGAGCCTGGACACGTGTACCGACGTCGAGAACAAGGTCAACTGCGAACTGTGACCACGGCGAACACCGCAGCGATGGGCACGTGCTCACCGCCGCGACAAACGTCGGGTGATGGGTGAGATCAGCTCGTGCTGGCGGTCTTGATGGCTTCCAGGCTGTTCCGGGGGTCGTCTCGACCGTAAGCGAGCATCAGTCACGTCGCGATGCCGATTGTGACCATGAGGACCGCGAGCCACACGACCGTGCGTGATCGCAGGACCTCGTACGTAGGGCCTTTCTCCTCCTTGCCGCAATGGCGGAAAGTGGCCGGATCGACAGGTGACATCGTGGTTACTCTACGACCACGTGTTCCCGTGGTTACTGCTCCAGGCGGGTGTCGTGACGGGGAGTGCCGGTATGCAGGGATTGACCCCGGCGGGTATGCGGCACCACCGCGAACACGAATGGGCGCGCAAGGCCAGAGTGATCCCGCATATCCGCTCATGCCGTAGATCGGATGTTCAAGCATGTGAAAGTTCTTCGGTGCTCGGGTTGTCCGCTCGTGTGGTGTGGCTGGCCGGACTGCTCTGTTTGGGTGGTTGGGGTGCGCGAGTTGAACGAACGCCGTGTTCCGTGTCCGTCGGCGACCAACCCGGGCCGGAACGGGCATCGGTCGGGGGAGCGGTGGATTTTGCGGACCGTGCTGGCGATTCTGGGTAATCCGCGTTATAACGGGTCGGCAGGTGTGGAATCGGCAGGGCACCACAGGGCATGATGAGGGTGGTCGGGTTGGTGGGCGTGGGTCGGGTCGTGTGCGGGTGAATCCGGTGGGAGAGTGGGTGTTCTCCGAAAGGGTGGTCCACGAGCCGCTGGTGGAGGAGGACATCTTCCTTCTGGTGCAGGGTATGCGCGCTGCCCATCCGGCGAAGGACGGGACGGTGCACCATTACGCGTTGACCGGTCTGCTGGTATGTCGGGTGTGTGGGCGGAGGATGGAGCCGCATTGGGTGCATGAGCGGCCTGCGTATCGGTGTCGTCACGGGTATAGCAGCGCCAATCTGCGGCCGCCGGATGGGCTGCGGATCGTCAACGCTCGTGAAGACCGGGTCCTGGCCGACGGGGTGGAGCGTACCGAGCGCCAGCGAGGTCGTCGAGCGGCGGCGGGCAGCAC
Source organism: Actinomycetota bacterium (assembly GCA_030857905.1). GTDB lineage: Bacteria > Actinomycetota > Actinomycetes > Mycobacteriales > Pseudonocardiaceae > Actinokineospora. The sequence continues at coordinate 1,968 of JALZNB010000371.1, read as the reverse complement.
GATCTAAGGCTTTCGGCCCATCGCGAACGGCCCAGACGGATCGCGAACGACCACGACGGAACCGGACACCGCTGCGATCTGCAGGCGGTCCCCGTCGGCCGTATCGCAACGTCTTGCAAGGCGCGCTCGGATTTTCGCCATTGAAGGCCGGTTTGGCCAATATCCCGACCGCGCTCGGCGCGGTCGCGGGGGCATCCCTTGCTACGCGCCTGGTTCGCCGCCTGTCGCTACGTCCTGTCACCGTATCAGCGCTCACCGTGGCCGCGCTGACCATGGGCGCGTATGGATTCCTCGGCCTGCAGACTCCACTCGTCTGGATCGAGATCCTGTTGCTGATCCAGGGTCTTGCGATCGGCATGGTGATCGGCCCCGTTATTGCCGCATTGATCGGCAACCTGCCGTTGGAACAGGCCGGTGCAGGATCGGCCGTCACCAACACAGTGCGACAAACCGGCAGTGTGATCGGCATCGCTGTAGGCGGCACGATCATGTCGATCGAGTACCAGCGTGCGATCGAACCTTCGCTGGCGGGTGCACCCGGCCCGGTGCAGGATCAGGCGCTGGTTTCTGCCGAACAGGCCCGCCACCTCGCCACCGCTATCAACCAGCCCACTCTTGCTCAGGCTGCTGATGATGCAGTCCTTCGACGTTAGAGATCCCGGGGGATGGGTCCTCGCTGTTGGGTTTGATCAAGGTGCCGCGTCGAACCCAAACCTCGCCCGGTCGCAGCATGTAGTTCGTCGTGACGATCGCGGACTTGTGGGAGAGGACGTATTCCATCACCCAGAAGAGTTTGTGCTCGTTGCGAGAGATGCGACTGAGGGCCGAGATGGCGAGGCCCGCCTTCTCGGCGGCGATAATGCGGAGCTGTTCGGCCAAGGCGCGGTCCCGGTGGGGGACGCCCCGCCGGTCAGCCGGGCCGAGTCCGAGATGTCGCCGTCGACCGGGACCGAGCCCGACGGGGTGGTGGTGATGGTGGGACCGGCCTTGCCGCCGGTGCTCGCGCAGGTGCTCACCACGGCGGAGTCCATGGTCACTGCGCCGGTGTGCGCGTACAGGCCGCCGCTGCTGACCGCGCCTGCGGCGAGGGTGATGGAGGTGTGGGCCAGGATGTTGCCGACGAAGCTGGTGCCCGCGCCCACGGTGGCGCTGCTGCCCATGAGCCAGGTGATGTTGTCGTTGCAGGGGACCACCCCGCCGATCAGCACGACCGCCGCGTTGCTCCCGGTGGTCAGCGAGGTGGCGACCTGGATCACCCACGCCGCGTTCGGGTCGCCCCGCGCGTCCAGGGTCATGGTCCCGGTGAGCTGCGCGGAGGAGTCGAAGCAGTAGACCCCGGGTGCCAGGGTCAGCCCGCCGAGGTCCTGCCCGGTCAGGTCGGTGTCGCACGCCTGGTTCGCGGTGAAGGTGATCGCGGTGCCGATGTCGGCCTGGGCCGAGACCGCGTCGGCGGTGTGGGTGGTGCCGGTCACCGAGCCGGGCGGGAATCCGACCACCGCGGTGCCCGGGCTGTCGCCGGTCACCTCGGTGGGGCCGGTGCTGGTGACCGTCGAGGCGCCCAGCACCGCGAAGGTCGCGGCGGACCCCAGCGGCGGGGTGGTCGCGGCCTGCGCCGCGGCCGGAACCGCGACGGCGAGCCCCGCGGCCAGGGTGATCGGATGAGGGGGGGCGGGTCTCAACTGGTGCCAACTTCCTGGAATTGCTCGGAAGACACCCGAATGCCCCCGGATGCGCCGCCGCGTTCCAGGGAAACCGATCCGCAGACGCGAACTCCCGGTCCTGTTCCGCTCCCGTGGTGTCACGGGTGCCTCGGCCACCGGGGTCTGGGGCGACACCACCGCCCTACGCGCCAGCGCGGATCTTCGGGGGAAAGCGCCGAGAACTGTCCGGAATCGGCTGGGTGGAAGGGAAACCGGCGAATGCCATTCACCTTCGGGCTGCCGCACCAGGACGCCGAAATCGGTGGTG
>JALZNB010000308.1 GCA_030857905.1 Actinomycetota bacterium | reverse complement strand
GTCCGGCGCCGCCCGCACGTTGAGCACGTCCGCGGTCACCGAGACCTTGCACTGGGCCTGCCCGCTCGTCGGCTCGGCGGCGTTCTGGTCACTGCCCATGGAGTACATGCCGACCACCAGGACCAGGCCACCACCGATCATCAGCGTCCGCTTCGGCACCAGCACGGCAACACGCTCCCCTGAGGCTCTACTACGTAAAGGTCAACAGTCCCGTACGCGCGCCCGCCGCGCCAGTAGCGGTGGCCGGAAACACCCACAGGGGCCAACGTCGACCACACTGCGTGATCGCCGAAAAAACGGTGCCGCCTCCTGGTGGGAGACGGCACCGCGACACCTCGGGGGAAGATCAGCCCGCCATCTTCTTCTGCAGGTTCTCGTCCAGGGTGTTGAGGAAGTCCTCGGTGCTCTGGAACTCCTGGTCCGGTCCGACCAGCATCGCGAGGTCCTTGGTCATCCGGCCGCTCTCGACGGTCTCGATGACGACCTGCTCCAACTTCTCCGCGAACTCGGTGACCTCGGGGGTGTTGTCGAGCTTGCCCCGGTGCATCAGGCCACGAGTCCAGGCGAAGATGGACGCGATCGGGTTGGTCGAGGTCGGCTTGCCCGCCTGGTGCTGGCGGAAGTGCCGGGTGACCGTGCCGTGCGCGGCCTCGGCCTCGACGGTCTTGCCGTCCGGGGTCATCAGCACCGAGGTCATCAGGCCGAGCGAGCCGAAGCCCTGGGCCACGGTGTCGGACTGGACGTCACCGTCGTAGTTCTTGCACGCCCAGACGTAGCCGCCCTCCCACTTCATGGCCGCCGCGACCATGTCGTCGATGAGCCGGTGCTCGTAGGTGAGGCCCTTGGCGTCGAACTCGGCCTTGAACTCTTCCTCGAAGACGCGCTGGAAGATGTCCTTGAAGGCCCCGTCGTAGGCCTTGAGGATGGTGTTCTTGGTCGACATGTACACCGGGTACTCACGCTGAAGGCCGTAGGCGAACGACGCCCGCGCGAAGTCCTCGATGGACTTGTTGTAGTTGTACATGCCCATCGCCACGCCGCCGTCGTCACCGAAGTTGGTGACGACGTGCGTGGTCGGCTCCGAGCCGTCGGCGGGCTTGAAGGTGATGGTCAGCTCACCGGCGCCGGGAACCTTGAAGTTCGTCGCCTTGTACTGGTCGCCGTGGGCGTGACGGCCGATGATGATCGGCTTGGTCCAGCCCGGCACCAGGCGCGGCACGTTGGAGATGATGATCGGCTCGCGGAAGACGACGCCGCCGAGGATGTTGCGGATCGTGCCGTTGGGCGAGACCCACATCTTCTTCAGGCCGAACTCCTCGACCCGCGCCTCGTCCGGGGTGATCGTGGCGCACTTGACGCCCACGCCGTGCTTCTTGATGGCGTTGGCCGCGTCGATCGTGACCTGGTCGTCGGTGGCGTCCCGGTGCTCGATGCCGAGGTCGTAGTACTCGAGGGTGACGTCGAGATACGGATGGATCAGCTTGTCCTTGATGAACTGCCAGATGATGCGAGTCATCTCGTCGCCGTCGAGTTCGACGACCGTTCCCTGGACCTTGATCTTGGCCATGAGCCGCGGTGCTCCTCTCGCCTGTTCTGCCGCGCGCAGCAAACGGTACAAGCGTATTGCTATCAGGTCGTGCTGCGCGTTCTTGCGGCCTGCTTGTGGGCACAGTCACCGCCGTCGAGCCACGCAGACCCAAACCCGACGACCACCGCGAGGACGCGCTGCGCCATCGCGGACTATCTCCACCCACGTGCAAGGTATTCAACGAGAGAACCACCCTGCGCGAGAGGTCCCGTACCGCCCTGACCTCGCTGACACAGCCGGGGCGATCGCCAGGCTTGCGCCTGCCCGGCAAACCAGGTACCTGACGTACGCTACGTACTTGACGTACCTAGTAGCTGGGTTCATCATCGGAGTGCCACTGGGAGGTGCCATGTCCGCTGTTCGTCTCGATGGCTTTACAGCCGCTCGCACACACCTGAAGGAGTTGCTGGACGCGGCTCTTCGCGGGCACGTCGCGACCGTGCGGCGAGATCGCTCTCAGGTCGCTTTGGTGGATGGCGAGCGCATGCGTCACTTTCTCGCGTCGATCATCTCTTCACAGGCGGAGGTGGTGAAGGAAGGTGACGGCTGGTCGATCTTCATTCCCGGACTGCCGATCGCCGCGGATGGGGCCACTTTCGATGAGGCGATCGACGAGATGGTCGGCGCCCTGCGCGAGTACGCCGAGGACTGGCAGGAGCGACTTTCGGTCGCGTCCAACCATCGTGAGAACTGGGCGCTCGTCCAACTGATCAGCCTCAGCGACACCGCCGAGCTTCGAGACTGGCTGGTAGGAGCGCGTCGGTGAGTTGGCCCCAGCCCAGCCGGAAAGATCATGATGCGTTTTGTCGCCACGAGGAATGGGAACGTGTCCGTGACGCGGTCGGCAGGAAAGGAACTCATCATGTGACCTACGAGCTGAACCTGCCCGATGGGCGAGTTCTTCGTACTCGCGTTTCACGCCCGGTTGATCGGTCCGACTACGGCCCGAACCTCTGGGGACACATACTTCGAGATCAACTTGAGGTGGATGAGGCGACTTTCTGGGCTTGTGCCCTGCGTGTCAGGGTGAGTTGAGTCCACTGGTTCACAGCAACCCGGCCTGACGCAGGGCGAGATTCGGATCGACTGACATGACCCGTAAGGCCAGGTCCTCGGTGTTCGAGGACGATGATGGGCG
>JALZNB010000296.1 GCA_030857905.1 Actinomycetota bacterium | reverse complement strand
GCGTTCGCTCAGTGCACAACTCGGCGGGTCGTTCGGCAATTCCTGGCTGAACGACGCGGGCAAGCTCGTCGTCGGCGTGACCGACGTCAACCGGATCGGCGAGATCCGCGCCGCGGGTGCCGAGGCGAAGGTTGTCGAGCACAGCGCCGCCTCGCTGAACAGCATCAAGTCCGTCCTGGACTCCCGTGCCCGCACGGCGCCGGACTCGGTCACCGGCTGGGCGGTCGACGTCCGGACCAACAAGGTCGTGGTGTCCGTCCTCAAGTCCGACCCGGCCGGGCTGGCCTGGGCGAAGGCCAACGGCGGCGGCGCGCTTCAGGTCGAGCGGGTCACCGAGGCACCGCGTCCGATGTGGAGCCTCATCGGTGGCCAGGCGATCTACCTCGGCGGCGGCCGTTGCTCGATCGGCTTCAACGCTCGCAACTCCGCGGGCACCCGCTACGTGATCACCGCGGGCCACTGCACCAGGGGCGCGTCCTCGGTGTCCGGAACGGGCGGTTCGATCGGTTCCGTCGCGGGCACCTCGTTCCCCACCAACGACTACGGCCTGATCCGGGTCACCAGCTCGGCCGCGGTCTCCACCCCGTTGGTCGACCGCTACTCCAGCGGCTCGGACGTCACCGTGGCGGGCTCGTCTGTCACCCCGATCGGCGGCCAGATCTGCCGCTCCGGTTCGACGACCGGCTGGCGCTGTGGCAGCGTGCAGGCGTTCAACCAGACCGTCAACTACGGCGGTGGTGATGTCGTCTACGGCATGACCAGGACCAGTGCCTGTGCCGAGCCTGGCGACTCCGGTGGCTCGTTCGTCAGCGCCCCGACGTCGACCGGCCGGGTTCAGGCCCAGGGTATGACCTCGGGTGGTTCCGGCAACTGCTCCACTGGCGGCACGGTGTACTTCCAGCCCGTCAATGAGGCGCTGTCCGCCTACGGCCTGTCCCTGTACGTCGGCTGATCATTTTTCAGTGCCGCGCCCGCCTGGTTCTTTCCAGGCGGGCGCAGTGCTGTAACCGTGACACCGTCGGCGATCCGCTCGGCCAGCACGCTGTCCACACTGCCTGCCATCGGAGCCGCGACGGCCGCGGCCGACCATGCCACCGCGGTTCGCAACCGTTGCGGCCAAGCGACTTCACGGGCGAGTCCGTCGGCCAATGCCGCCACGGCGGCATCTCCGGCACCGGTTGGGTTTCCTGCCACCGCGAACGGTGGCGCCGCCCGGAAGCATCCGTCCTCGGTTACCCCGATCAAGCCGTCCGCCCCCATCGACACCACAACCTCGCGGGCACCCACACCACGCAACACGTGCGCACTCCGCATGAGATCGTTGTCGCCCAACAGTTCTCGCAACTCGTCCGCGTTGGGTTTGAGTACGTCGGCACCCGCTTCCGCCGCCGCCCACAGTGCCGAACCGCTGGTGTCCACAATGGTCCGTACCTCGGCGGCACGCGCCAGCCGAACCAGCCGCGCATATGTCGTGTCAGGCGCGGATGGGGGCAGACTGCCTGAACACACCAGCACTCGCGCGGCCGACAAATGCCGACCCACCAAGGCGAACAGCCGCGACCAATCCTCGGCGCACAACGGGTGGCCCGGCTCGTTGAGCATGGTCGCCTCGGCCGCCGCGACACTGATCGTCATTCGCGTCGACGCCTCGACCTCAACCAGTTCGTGCGGGACGCCGGTCTCGACCAGGTCCGCGCGCAGCACGGCCCCGCGGTGCCCGCCGACCGGGCCGATCGCCAGCGTCGGGATACCGCGTTCGTGCAACACCCTGCTCACGTTGAAACCCTTGCCGCCCGCGCGTTCGAGCACTTCTGTCACCCGGTGGGTTCGTCCTGGCAGCAGGGAGTCCACGCGGTAGGTGACATCGAGTGCCGGGTTCGCCGTGACGGTGAGGATCATCGCGGGTCGAGTACGCCGAGGAGCCTGGCGACCTCGGCGGTGACCGCGTCGCGGGCCGGGGCCAGGTATTTGCGGGTGTCGACCAGCGTGGGGTTGGCGTCGAGCGCCGCGCGGACCTCGGCGGTGAACACCTGGTTCAGGTGGGTGGAGATGTTCACCTTCGTCATTCCCGCCGCCACCGCCGCCGTCAGGTGGTCGTCGGCGACACCGGATGAGCCGTGCAGCACCAACGGTACGTCCACAGAGGACTTAAGTGAGCGGATCAGGTCGAAGTCGACCGACGCGTCTCTGGTCAGCATGGCGTGTGAGGTGCCGACCGCGACAGCCAGCGCGTCGACACCGGTCGCCCGCACGAATTCGGCCGCCTCAACCGGATCTGTGCGCGCACCCGGCGCGTGTACGCCGTCCTTTCCGCCGACCTCGCCCAGTTCGGCCTCGACGAAAACCCCTCGGGAATGGCACAGATCGACGATTTCACGGGTTGCGACGACGTTGTCCGCGTACGCCAGCCTGGAGGCGTCGAACATGACCGAGCCGAACCCCAGCATCACACCCTCGGCGACCAAGTCGGGCGACTCGACGTGGTCGAGGTGCACGGCGACGGGGATAGAGGCCGCGCGGGCGACAGCGAGGGTGGCGAGGGCCAGTGGCGCGAGGGAACCGTGGTAGCGCACGCAGTTCTCGCTGATCTGCAAGATCACCGATCTCCCGGCGCGCTCGGCACCCGCGACGAGCGCGTAGGCGTGTTCGAGCTGCAGGAC
>JALZNB010000251.1 GCA_030857905.1 Actinomycetota bacterium | reverse complement strand
GCCACACAGGGTGGTCACCGAGCTGTCCCAGAAGCTCTTGCGTCCAATGTGGATGTAGTCCGACATCAGCGTTTCCCCTTCTTCATGGCCTTGCGCACGGCGGCGCAGGCGGGACAGGTCACGGCGGCGAAGTGGCTGGCCTTGTTGACCTTGAGCGTGAGTTCCGCACAGGGTGGTGGACACGCCGCTGAACCAACCGCGCTTGGCCTCGATGTGCATCGGGAGCTTCGGCTTGGCCATCAGAGGGCTCCCCTCGTGGCGCGGATGTTGTTGCGGCGTTCGTTGTCCTGTTCGGTGGTCTCCGCGCGCATCCGGTGGTGCCGCGTCTCGGCGTCCTGGTGGTCCCAGCCACCGGGGTCGCCTTCGGGGACGTGGGTGAACAGATCCAGATCAGCGTTCGCGATCGGCCACGACAGGGCGCCGTTGGCGGTGTAGACCACGACCACCGTCGTGGTGTCCTGCCGCGCCGTGTGCGGGTCGGTGGTCAACAGCGCCGGATAGTGCGCGGCCAACAAGGCGATCAGGTGTGCCCGGTCGCGATACACCGCGTGATCCGGGCCGGGGAAGGCGGATACCATCAGGGTCTCTCCACTTCCAGTGTTGTGGTGGTTGAGGGACCCGATCCGGCGGGCGTTCTTGGTCGAGTGACCGCCGGATCGGGGCAAACTATTTGCCGCCCTTGACCTTGCTGGTGGCCTGGTCGAGTGCGGCGAGGATCTCGAAGGCGGGGCCGTCGGTGACCTTGTCGCCGTTCTGGTCGATCGGCCCCCCATACCCGGACTCGCGCAACGCGAAGAACTTGCGGGTCTCCTCAGAGTCATCGGCGGCCAAGCTCAATGGGAAACGCTTGCGGCTCATGGGATTCACTCTCTGATCAGTGGTCGGTGGCCTCATGTGCGACACACTCACCTGCCGGTTGCCTTGTCGTAATGCTTGTAGCAACCGCGCGGACTGTGGGCGCTCACGCCGCTTCGTCGGCGAGCAGCCGGGCCACGGCGTCCTCGTCGGCGGCAAGCACCCACAGTCCGCACATCTCGCGTCCGCAAGTGATGCCGCCGCGCTTGTGGACCTTGCGGCCACGCATCCGCCTGCCGTCCGGCTTGGCCACACACCGCGACACGGTGGACTTCTCGGCCAACTTCCTCAAAACGCTCTTGGTGATCGACACGACTGTCTCCTCCCTTGTGGTGAACGCTCGGTCTGCTTCTACTTCAGGGCTTGCTTCTCGATCTCGATGAGTTCCCGGTTGAGTTCCCCAACTCGGGCCATGGCCTGCTTCTTCGTCGGATAGGTTTCGACGACCTTGCGCGCCCAGGTGTCCCACACGACGTACTTTCCGTTGGGTTCCCCGCCCACGTATCGGTTCTCTCGCATGTCTTCCTCGGTCTCTAGTTCCCGAGCTTGCTGAACTCGGGGGTTGTCGACGGCATGAGCTTGCGGGCCAACGTGGTGACGTCGCCGGGACCTTGGCATCCCTTGGGGCAGATGGACTCACTCATGCCGCGATCTCACTTTCGGTTCGAGTCCATCGGTTGTCGGGGTCGGGCCATGGGCTGCGACGCGGTCCGCGCGTTGTCGGGGGGTGGGTTCGGTCCAGCAATGGCTGTCGATACCGGGGGCGGTCGATCGGCGTGTGCCGTGACCGATGTGCGAGCGCCCGCACCAGCGGCAACCATCGGGTTCCGGCCACTCGTGCGCCGGACAGCACCCAACTTTCGGGCGCGCGCAACGCTTCGCGCTCATCGTTCAGTTGGTCGTCGTGACCTCACGTGCGGCGCCCGAACTGGAAGCCGACCTGCCGGGACACGTGGTCGTCACCGGAGGCTTCGTTGGTGGTGTGAGAGGCGCCGCGCGCACGAGCGCGTTCAGTGGCGCGAGCCGCCCGCTCAGCAGCGCGAGCCACCTGTTCGGCAGCGCGAGCCACCTGTTCGGCGGCCTTTTTGTCGGTGCGGCCGTCGGAGGTGCTGTCGGTCTGGGAACCGACGGTGGCGTTGCCTGTGACGTGGTTGCTGTTGGTGATATTGAAGAAGGAACGGTTGGGCATCGCTATGTCCTTTGTGGTCGTTTACGCGGATGGGGTGGTGTCGTGTCCCTGGCCTGTGCTGGGCTTGGCCGTGCGCCGGATGTTGCGGGCGTGACAGCCGACGCAGTTTTCGAGGACGATGGTTTCGGTCGCGGTTTCGGTGGTGCGCGAATGCACGAACACGTGGGATTCGTAGTCGGCCACCACGTGAGCAACCATCGCCCGCGCGGCGTCGAGGATGATGTGGGCGTGGTCGAACGCCAGGGCGTCCTGGTCGGCGAGCACGTCCTGAACCCGACGCCACACCGCGGCGACGGCGTCGTCACCAGCGGTCGGCGTGACCTTCACATTCAGCACCGTCGTGAACGCAGCAGTGATGTAGCGCCCGCGAGGATCACGCCCCGGCACGTCGTACACGGTGCCGACCGGACTGAAACGCTCAGGCGTGAGCACAATGCCGGTTTCCTCGGCCAGCTCCCGGCACGCTGCGTGCAGGAAGGTTTCCCCGGCATCGACATGCCCACCGGGCAGTGCCCACCGGCCCGCGAACGGTGCCCAACCCCGCTCGATCATCAACACCCACGCCACGTCGTCACGGTCGTAGGCGAACAACACGACATCGGCAGTCAACTTCACAACATCGGCCTTGGCATCGTTTCGAGCGCTCATCACGCAACCTCACTCTCGACAACCGCGAGCACCGAACACAGCGACGGCAACACCCGCACCACTGCGCTCATCGCCCGCCGCGCCTCACGCCGCTCCCGACGCTCCAACGCCGAACCATCCAACAACGCAGCCGACGGCCGACAACCCGGCACAACCGCCGTGCTGATCTCCGCCAACCACGCGTCAATCACAGCCTCTGAGAGACCATCGGGGTAAGGAAGTGCTGCATCCACAGTGGAACCTTCCTGAGATAGGGCTCTTGCTTCCTGTTGTCCTCTGCCGCCCTCATGGGGAGTGCGACAGGAGGAAGCTAACAGTTGTTTGGTGAACAGGTCACCTGTTAGTCACTCTAATGGACTAGCCCAGCCCCTCTGACCTGCGAGAACGGCCAGTAGCGCTCTGTTAGGTAACTGGTAGACTGACCCGATCAGAAGCTCGCGATGGCCAGGGAGGCACGTACGTGGTTCAGCACCCTCGAATCACTCGACCCGAGTCCGCTCAGCAGCAAGTGGCCCGTCATCTTCGAAACCAGATCGCGGCAGGGGTGCTGCGTCATGGCCAGCCGCTACCGTCCACGCGAGAGCTAGCGAGTGAGTGGAAGGTCAGCGTCTTCACCATCAACGAAGCTATGAAGGTTCTGGCAGCTGAGAATCTGGTTGTGAGCAAACCAAGAGCTGGACGAGTGGTGAATGCGCCCGACATGAGTCGCGACGAGAGGCAGCGAGCCGGGCGGCCTCAGCTGTGGCTTGTAGGTGGTTACGCGGGCAGTGGTAAAAGCGAGCTGGGCAGAATCATTGCCCGCGAAACCGGTTGGGCTATTCTCGACAAAGACACTCTGACGCGGCCGGTAGTTGAAGCAGGTCTACAGTGCATGGGCCTGTCGCCAAACGATCGAGAGTCCGAGGGCTATCTCACGACCATGCGGCCGCGCGAATATGAAGCACTTTACAGCGCATGGAGTGAAAACCTAGAGTGCAACAACAGCGCGATCGTCACAGCGCCATTCATTCGAGAGTTCAACGATGCTGCCTGGTTGAATCGAACCAAGGCGGCATGCGCAGATTTCAATGCCGATCTGACTGTTGTTTGGGTATATTGTGATGCTGAAACAATGTTGACCTACATGCGTCACCGAGGGGCGGCACGAGATTCTGCGAAGCTCGCGGATTGGGAAAAATACTTGACGCATATTGACACCAATTTTCGCCCACTCGCCGATCATTACGTAGTCGACAATAGCGCGTCTGACGTTCCACTACAGGTGCAGGCAAGAGAGTTGCTTGCACGGACTACTGTCAAACATGCGAACCCAAGCCTGGGAGGAGAACTTGGTTAAGGCCCTGGTCAGCGGCGAGTTTGATGATGCTGTCGGCCAAGAAATCCTCGGGCTGACGCCTCAGATTGAAGTGATTGGTTACGATCCAAACGAAACGGTATTAACCGAAGAACAATCTGTCGCAGAGGTGCTGGTTGCGCCGTACCGAAATAGCCGTCGGCCGATTCGACTAGTCCCAATCTTGCCGCGACTTCGAATGGTGCAGCTTCTTTCCGCCGGGACAGATGACTGGGTCGGGCATGTGCCTACGCATGTGGCCCTCGCTGGTGCGCGTGGCGCACATGCCGGTCCAGTATCCGAGTGGGTCCTATCTGCGATTCTTACTCAATTTCGCCAGTGGCCAACATTGTTGCGTTTTCAAGAACAGGGCGTCTGGGCGCACAGAAAGTTCAATGCTGACACAATTGACGGCAAACGTGTTCTCGTCGTCGGCGCGGGAAGTATAGGCACGATGGTGGCCCATAGATTGACCGCGTTTGGTGCCCGCGCAACATTGGTTGCCAGGAACGCACGCCCTGGCGTCTATCCGACAACCGAACTCTCGCACCTTATAGCAGGTCATCAGATCGTCGTCATTACGACACCGCTTACCGCAGAAACTGATGCCATGGTGGACTCCGCATTCCTGGCGGCGATGGATGACGGAGCTTTGTTGGTTAATGCTGCACGAGGTCGAATAGTCGACACTGACGCGCTTGTCGCAGAGTTGACTAGGGGCCGCCTTCTGGCGGCTCTGGATGTCACGGAACCAGAGCCGTTGCCGAAGGACCATCCGCTCTGGAATTGCCCTGGTCTCATCCTGAGTCCACATTCCGCACGGACTGTGCCGGGAACGAACCTTCTTTGCTACCAAGTCGCCGCTGAGCAGATCGCGAACTTCGTCGGCAGGGACTCCACTGAGCCCTGAGCGCCGAGTCCCGCCCCTCACACCTTAAATATCGGTAACTGCGGTAACTGCGGTAACCATGCAGGTCAGGGACCTGCGCTATCGGTAACCGGTTACCGATCATCGGTAACCGCTCGAT
>JALZNB010000219.1 GCA_030857905.1 Actinomycetota bacterium | reverse complement strand
GGTGCAGTTCGCGCACCTGTTCGGCGAGATCGGGCACCGGGCCGGCCACCTCGATGTCGCGAACGACCTCCGTGATGGACAGGGGTCGCAGCGGGAACGGGCCGACCCCCAACGCGGTGAGCCAGTCGCCGGTCTGCTGCGACGAACTCACGTACACGATGCGACCCAACCCGACCCAGCCGTGCGCGGCGGCGCACATCGGGCAGTGCTCACCCGAGGTGTAGACCGTCGCCGACCTCCGCGCCTCGGGGGCGAGGTTCGCCGCGGCCCACCGGGCGAGCGCGATCTCCGGGTGGCTGGTCGGGTCGTTCGCACTCACCTCCCGGTTGCGGTCCTCGGCCAGAATCGTCCCGTCCGCGCCGACAAGCACGGAACCGAACGGCTCGTCGCCCGCGTCGACCGCCTCGGCGGCCAGTTCCACGCAGCGGCGCAGGTATGGCAGGTCGGCGTCGGTGACGCCGTCGGTGCTGGAAACGCGGTTCTCGTCTGTCACTGCTGTTCCGTCTCTGTGTGGGCGGGAAGCTGATCACGCACGCGGCGCCCGCCACGCGATCTCCGGGGGATGCGTCTCGGCGGGATCGCCACCGAACGGGTCGAGCACGACCGTATCCGTCCCGAGTCCGGCCAACCGTGTGAGGTTGTCGCGGATCTTCACCCAAAGGCGATCGGGACCACTGATCGGCGCGGTCAGGACCGACCGTCGACGTTTCGGGCCAGATGCGAGATGTGGTGTGAGGTCGCCATCGCGATCCACGTGCCGACCGACCCCGCGCTGCGGCTGCCGCCGGTGCGGCATTCCAACATTGTCCGGTCACCCCACGAGAATTCGCCACCCGCGAACTCCCCGCGCTCAGTGAGTTCAGCCGTGAGATCACCGAACGCGGCCGCCATCGCGCCAGGGACCGACCCGCGGTCTACTTGTCTTCGCAGGACGAGAGTCCGGCCGGGAATCGTGTAGTTCAAGTACGGGTTCGGAACGCGAGGGGTGCCTTCTCCACGCTTGGGGCGTGGATGCACGACCCCGTAGTCACCAAACCGGAGATCGTTCACCCCGCTGTCGCGGCGAACCGCCGCCCACAACGCGGGTTCGGCGCGGTCGCGAACGACGGTGTCGTAGCTGGTTCTGCTCTCAGGTGTGGTGCCGGTCAGCAATGTGGAAGACGCGGAATCGATGATCATCGACAGGTCGCGCACTGTCGCCGCCGCCCGCGTGAACAGGTCAGGGGTGAGTTCGCTGACGTAGGTCGTGTCGACGATGAGGTGAAGCCGCGATGGCGCGGCACCGGTCAGACGGAGCACCCGCTCGATCAGAGCAGTGAGTTGATGCCTGGCCAAGTCGAGGCGGCAGATTCGCAGCCCTATGTCCCGGTCCCGGTGTTCAAGCAGCGATCGAACCTGCCGCAGAGTCGTGTCGGTACTGGAATCACCCACGATCGGTACCATGGCGATACCGTCCGTGGCGAGCAGTCCTTGGTGCGATTCGATCGCTTCGTCCAGGTACCGGTATGGCCCGCCGGGGAGCAGGCTCAGGGCGTCGACCGCGGAGAGCCACCGAGTGTCGATCCATGTCGGGTGCCCGAGATCGCCGAGGTGAACGGCGGCCTCGGCGATACGAGACATGATCCGCCCGCCGTCGTGGCGCACCGAGTCGAGCAGTTCGATCATGTGTACGACCCGGGCCGCGGCCACCGAATCGGTGTGCTGGATCGCCTCCAGCTCCCCTTCCTTGCTCTTGAGTGCGATCAGGCTGACGGCTGGGCGGACGACGGGATCGGACTCCATGACTTCGCCCCTCACGCGTCGGGACTACGACCAGCCCTGTCCGTCCTACCCCCGTGCCTCTGGCATGTCAATGGAGCGCGTTTGCGGCCCGCGCTCAGGACCGGACGGCGGTGAACCGCCTACTCGGTAGCCGCACGCAGCCGAGGGCCGTCAGGACGCCACTCGACATCCACCTGAGTCGCATCTGCTTCCCGGACGCCGCGGAGACGGCCGTGACGCTGTCGCGGCTTTCGTCTGTCACCCCTGTTCCGCTTGTGGGTGGGCGGGAAGTTGATCACGCACAGCGGCGACCGCCGCGAGCGCGCGCCACGCGATCTCCGGGCGATGCGTCTCATCGGGGTCGCCGCCGAACGGGTCGAGCACGACCGTGTCCGCGCCGAGCGCGCCCAACTGGATGAGGTCGTCGATGATCTGGTCGATGGACCCTTCACCCGCCAGGCGATCGGGACCGGTGACCGGTGCGTCGGTCAGCGTCAGGACAATACGGGGCACCAGGGCGGGCACGGGCCGCTGGAGTTCGTCCGCGACGACCTTCATCCGGTCCAGCGCGGTGCGCAGCCAGGGCAGGGTGAACCGCAGTGGGTGCCACGGTTCGCCGAGACGGACCGCCCGGCGAATGCCCGCGTCACTGTTGCCGCCGATCCACATCGGAATCTGTCCGGCGCGGTAGTCCTTGTCGTCATCCCACGCGGTGCGCATGGCCCGCAGATGATCATCAGTCAGCTTGCCGCGCTGCTCGAACGGGACGTCGAGCGCCTCGAACTCCTGTCGAGCCCAACCGACCCCGACACCGAGGATCAACCGGCCCCCGCTGAGATCGTTGATGTTGGCGGCCATCCGCGCCACCAACAGCGGGTGGCGGTACGGCACGATGATGACCGTGGTGCCCAGCCCGATCTTGTCCGTGACCCCCGCCAACCAGGCCAACGTGGTGAACGGCTCGTAAAACGGCGGCGGGTACTGCTCGGCGACATCCGGCGTGACCGCGACATGGTCGGAGACCATCACGATGTCGTAGCCCAGCCCCTCGACCGTGTGCGCCCAACGCCGAAGTCGGTCGGGGTTGGCCCCCGGGCCGAAGTTATGAATGTTCACACCTATCCGCATGCCCGTAGGTTATGCGGTGATCGCCTGCGGACGTGCGTGATTGGGGAGTGTCGGGAACCACCGTCACAATGGATGCCATGACCGAGCGAACTGAACAGATGGGTTTGCCTTTCGCTCACCTCGGGACGCCGAACGCACCGCTGTACCGCGACGTTCTCACCGCTTTCTCCAGAGCTCGCGACAGGTTCATCGTGCACCTGCGTCCAGAGGATGTTGCGGCCGAAACCGGCAGGTCAGACGAGATTGAACAGGTGAGTGCCGCGCTGGACCAGCTCGTCTCCTGGGGCAACTTGCGCTCGGACCCGGACACCGGTCGCGTCACCACCGTGGCCGACTTCCACCGCGCCCGTTACCTCTACCAGCTCACCGTGCCGGGGCAGGCCGCCGAACAGGCGATCGCGGTCTACGAGGAGGCCGTCGGGCGCAGGGGAGCACTCCAGTCGGTCGCGTTGGCCGATATCGCGATCCAACTCCGCGCGTTGGCTGAGCTGGCCGCGGATCCCGGTCCTCTCGATCCGGCGAAGGTGCACCTTCTGCTGTTGGGGCTCGCCGAACGGTTCACCGGACTCGCCGACAACGCCCAGGCGTTCATGGCCTCGCTCCGACGCGTGATCGACTTCGCCGACGGTGACGTGGCCGCTTTCGTCGCCTACAAGGAACGTCTTATCGACTATGTCGAGAAGTTCATCGCCGATCTGGCCGATCGAGGGGCCGAGATCGCGGGTCTCCTGGGGCGGATCGAGGCCGACGATGTCGACCGACTGCTCATGGTCGCCGCCCGTCGCGAAGCCGAAGACGCGATCCCCGACGAGGATTCCGGCGGCCAGGATGGCGTTCTCGCCACGGCCGCCGATGATTGGCGCAACAGGTGGAGGGGACTGCGTGACTGGTTCCTGTCAGCCGATGTCGGCCACCCGTCGCAGGCACGACTGCTCCGAAGTGCCGCGCTGAACGCGATCACCCAACTCATCGACACGGTTACCGCGCTCAACGAACGCCGGTCCGGCCGGTCCGACCGTTTCGCCGACTTCCGCGCGCTCGCCCGTTGGTTCGCCGAGACACCCGACGACGCATCGGCGCACCGGTTGTGGCGGGTGGCGTTCGGGCTGACCAGCGCGAGACACCTCACTGTCACGGCGGCGACCCTCGATGAGTGGGAGATCCACCAGCCAACGCCCGTGACAGCGTGGGCGGACGCGCCTGCTGTGCACATCAGTCCGCAACTGCGCAAGACCGGTTCCTACGAGCGGCGTGGCAGGCAAGCGCAGGTCGCCGACCGTACGACGCAACGGCAAATGTTGCTCGCGCACGCAC
>JALZNB010000270.1 GCA_030857905.1 Actinomycetota bacterium | reverse complement strand
GTCCGGTGCGTCGTGGCGGGTCGAAGGCGGTGAACGTCGGTAGGTCACCGCCCTGACACTGGCCGTCGCGCTGTTGGCGTGGGCGGGGCCGCCAGTCCATCCGCCCCGCAGCGGCGCATGCCGCTGCAGGGCGATCAGGCCGCTGTCCATGCCTGGTGTTGATGTTGAGTTCTGGTGGGCGGGATAGCCCGCGAACCCTTCACACAACATCGCCGACGGATTGCGCGCGCACGACACCGGGCGGTTGCCATGGTGTCGAAATCGACGCGTCCACCAAAGGGCGCCAACCGCCAAGGGGAGACCGTTCGTCGGGCTGTGGGGCGGGCCCAAACATCTGTCGTTCGATCATGGACCCCGCCCTGCGTCCGCCTGCTCTGATCCGCTGGTCGATGCCGGATGAGGGGGACGAATCAGCCCAGGGAGCCCGTGGCCAGCAGTCCACCGTCCACGCGCACGGTCTCGCCGGTGATCCAGCTCGCCTTGTCGGAGGCCAGGAACGCGATGAGCGTAGCCACGTCCTCGGGTTCGCCGAGGCGCTTGAGCGGATATCCGCGTGCGGCCTGTTCCTCGTCCGCCGAGTACAGCGCTTCGGCGAACTTCGTCTTCACCACCGCCGGAGCCACCGCGTTCACCCGGATCGACGGCCCGAGTTGCCACGCGAGTTCCTCGGTCAACCGGATCAGCGCGGCCTTGCTCGCCCCGTACGCCGCGATCACCCCGGAGGACCGCAAGCCCGTGACCGACGCCACGTTGATCACCACGCCCCCGTGTTCCCGCATCCACGCGTGGAAGGCGAGTTGGACGAAACCCAGTGCCGCCACCACGTTCGTGTCGAAAATCTTGCGGACACCGGCCAGGTCGGCGTCCATCAGCGGCCCGAACACCGGGTTGATGCCGGTGTTGTTGATCAGAATGTCGAGGGCGCCGAACTCCGCGATGGTCTGCTCGACGACTCGCGCGCGGTCCTCGTCGTTTCCCGAGTTGGCGGCGACGGTCACCACGCGGGCGCCGGGTACCGCCGCGCGGATCTCGGCCGCCGCCGCCTCGAGAGCCGCCTGCTTGCGGGCCGAGATCACCACCGCCGCCCCGCCTCGGCTGAGTTCGGTGGCGACGGCGAGGCCGATGCCTCGGCTGGCTCCGGTGATGAGGGCGGTCTTACCGGTGAAGTCGGCACTGGTCATGGCCGCACCTTAGCTAAGCGAGCGCTTAGTTTCGAGTGGGCGCGGGCGCGGCGGCGGTGGATGTAGACTCCGCACGTGGTCCGCATCGACTGATGTGCAGGCGGGCTCGCGAGTCACGGCTCGCGAGCGGATGACCCCTGCCCTTTCGACCACGCTATCGACGGAGCTTCCACGTGATCACCGCCTCTGACCTAGAACTGCGCGCAGGCTCGCGCGTCCTGCTCTCCGACACGAATCTGCGAATCCAGGCGGGCGACCGGATCGGCCTGGTCGGCCGCAACGGCGCGGGCAAGACCACGACCCTGCGCGTGCTCGCGGGCGAGGGTGAGCCCTACGGCGGCGATCTGCGTCGCACCGGTGAACTGGGCTACCTCCCGCAGGACCCGCGCGAGGGCGATCTCTCGGTCTCGGCGAAAGACCGGGTCCTCTCCGCTCGCGGCCTCGACGAGATGCTGCGCGACATGGAGAAGGCGCAGACC
Source organism: Actinomycetota bacterium (assembly GCA_030857905.1). GTDB lineage: Bacteria > Actinomycetota > Actinomycetes > Mycobacteriales > Pseudonocardiaceae > Actinokineospora. The sequence continues at coordinate 13,516 of JALZNB010000270.1, read as the reverse complement.
GCCATGGCCGAGCACGTCGACCTCGCCAAGCGCGATGTCGCCGTGCGCAAGTACGGCAGGCTCGAGGAACGGTTCGCCGACCTCGGCGGGTACGCCGCGGAGAGCGAGGCGGCCCGGATCTGCTCCAACCTCGGTCTCGCCGACCGCATCCTGGCCCAGCAGCTCAACACGCTTTCCGGCGGTCAGCGCCGCCGGGTCGAGCTCGCCCGGATTCTGTTCGCCGCGTCCGAGGCGGGCGCGGGCGGCGGGTCGGGCACGATCCTGCTGCTCGACGAGCCCACCAACCACCTCGACGCCGACTCGATCACCTGGCTGCGCGGATTCCTCAAAGGACACAACGGCGGGCTGGTGATCATCAGCCACGATGTCGAACTGCTCGGTGACGTGGTCAACAAGGTCTGGTTCCTCGACGCCACCCGGGGTGAGGTCGACCTCTACAACATGTCCTGGCAGCGCTACCTCGACGCGCGCGCCTCCGACGAGAAGCGCCGCAGGCGGGAGCGGGCCAACGCCGAGAAGAAGGCGTCGACGCTCATGGCGCAGGCGGACAAGATGCGGGCCAAGGCCACCAAGGCCGTCGCCGCGCAGAACATGATCAAGCGGGCCGAGAAGCTGGTCTCCGGCCTCGACGACATCCGCCAGGCCGACAAGGTCGCCAAGATCCGCTTCCCCGAGCCCGCGCCCTGCGGCAAGACCCCGCTGATGGCCGAGGGGCTGAGCAAGTCCTACGGCTCGCTGGAGATCTTCACCGGTGTCGACCTGGCCATCGACAAGGGTTCGCGGGTCGTCGTGCTCGGCCTCAACGGCGCGGGCAAGACGACGCTGCTGCGCCTGCTCGGCGGCATGGAGAAGGCGGATTCCGGCGGTGTCATCCCCGGCCACGGTCTGCGCCTGGGCTACTACGCCCAGGAACACGAGACGCTCGACCACAACGCGAGTGTGTGGTCCAACGTGCGCCACGCCGCCCCTGACACCCCCGAGCAGCAGTTGCGGTCCCTGCTCGGCACGTTCCTGTTCACCGGCGAACAGCTCGACCAGCTCGCCGGGACGCTCTCGGGTGGCGAGAAGACCAGGCTGGCCCTGGCCGGGCTCGTCTCCAGCGCGGCGAACGTCCTGCTTCTCGATGAACCGACGAACAACCTCGACCCGGCCAGTCGTGAGCAGGTTCTCGATGCCCTGCGGCGGTACTCCGGCGCCGTCGTTCTGGTCACCCACGACCCCGGAGCGGTCGAGGCACTCGAACCCGAGCGGGTGATCCTGCTCCCAGACGGGACCGAGGATCACTGGTCCAGGGACTATCTGGAACTCGTTCAGCTCGCCTGAAATTGGCCTTTACGCAGGGATCTTGTTTTCGAAGATCACAGAGCGTCCCGAACCGGCTATCTGCGGTGAGCGGGAGACTTTGGCAGTTTTTTCGCATCTCGTCTGGCATTGTGCGAGTCCGTGTTCGATCATTGCGGCGGTAGGGGTACTTCGTGGCCCCGACCACTAGCGACGGAAGGCGGACAACGTGGCTGACCTCAAGAAAGGCGCCCGAATTACCGGCGCCACGCGCGACAAGCTCGCTACGGATCTGAAGAAGAAGTACGAGAAGGGCGCCAGCATCCGGGCGCTCGCGGAAAGCACGGGTCGCTCCTATGGATTCGTGCACCGCGTGCTCTCGGAGTCCGGTGTCACCTTGCGTGGACGAGGCGGTGCCACTCGAACCAAGAAGAAGTAGCGCCGGGACGGGCCCACTCCGGGGTTCTCAGGGTGGGCACGGGAGTCCTGGCGCCGCCCACACCGGGCTCGGTGGCCGAGTTCGCCGCACTGTCCTTTGTGGTGACCGAGGCGAACCACAGCATGCTTCCCAGCAGGGCAACGGGATACACCAGGTAACCCCACCGGGTCGCCGGGGCGAGCACGATCGCCGCGCCGAGCCCGGACGCGATCCGTAGGACCGCGTCCGACGCCGAGCGCGGCGGGCGCAGCACCAGCCAGACGGAGATCGCACAGGCGGCCACCGCCAGCAGCACCAACGCGATCAGGTGTCCGACTGGCCCGGTTCCGGCGATCAGATGTCCCGGCAACGGGCTCGACGCGGGCGAGGTGGCCTGTCCGAGTCCCACCGGGAACTTGATCACGTGCTCGACGAAGGACCCGGGATCGGCGATCAGCACTGGCACCACGATCGCCGCGCCGACCGACAACGCCGCACCCAGGAAGACCGCGAACGCTCGCCCGCCTCGGCAGGCGAGCAGACCGACGCCCAGCACGACGGCGGCGGGCACCGCGGTCATCTTCATGGTGACCACCACCGCGCACATCGTCCCGGTCCACCCGGGGTGGGCGCGGTAGGCCAGGGCGCAGGCGAGCACGATCAGGGCGATCACCGCGAGGTCGTCTCCGGCGACGGCGAAGGTCAACGCCGTCAGCGGGGTGATCGCGGCGATTTGTGCTGCGCGCACCGGGATCGTCGGGCGTCCGAGCACGCGCCACGCCGCGCACACGGCGAGAGCCGAGCCGAGCAGGAACATCACTCGCGAGTCGGTCAGCGGGTGATCGCCGAACAACGCTCGTGGCATGCCGAACACGGTCATGGCCGGGCCGTAGGGGGTGTAGTCGTCCGGGTGCGGTGCCCGGTCGAGCGTCGCCAGATCCAGATAGGGAGTGCCGTCGGCGAACAGCGTTCGTGCCGAGCGTTCGACCACCCACACCTCGGGCTGCGCGGGAAACGACCACGGCCACTGACCCCAGACGAACTTCGGGTCGCGTACGTGGACCAGTACCAGCAGCGGCGCGAGGGTGCTCAGCGCGCCCGCCACCGCTACCGCGAGCCACCGCACGCCGCCGCGACTGGCGAACAGCGCGGTGAGCAGGAACGCCAGTACGTATCCGGCCGAGGCGAAGTTGCCCCAGACCCGGTAGCCGTAGAACTCCGAGCCGAACGCCGTCGCCAGCGCGAACGCGGCACTGCCCGCGTAGACGAGCAGGTCGAGCCGTAGTGCTCCCCGCAGCATTCGCACGCCTCCCCGCGTCCTCCGACCGCAGCCAGGTTACCGAGGGTGCCGAAATGGGTTCACGCGCGGGAAGCTTTCACCCGTTTTCCGCGTTACACGAGGGTTGGACCGGGACTCTGGGGTGACGACCTGTCCTCGGGCCCGCCGTAAGCGGTGCACGCTTGTCACCGCGCCATGGACGAACGGGGTGCGGATGGATGGTCAACGCAGATTGATGAAGGGCGCGATGAACGCCGCCGACGCGCCGAAGGGGTTGCGCAAAGGCACCGTGCGCCGGGTGTTCAGCTTCAGCGGGCGGCACCGACCCCGGTTGCTGGTCTTCCTCCTGATCACGATCGTGACCGCGATCCTTGGGGTGAGTTCTCCGCTGCTCGCGGGCCGGGTCGTGGACGCGATCGTCAACCGCGACGAGGTCTCTGTCGTCGTCTGGCTCGCGGTGGCCATCGCCGGGCTGGCCGTGGTCAGCGCGGGGCTGGGAGTGGCGAGTCGGTGGCAGTCCGCGCACATCGGTGAGGGCCTGATCTACGACCTGCGGCGTGAGGTGTTCCAACACGTGCAGCGGATGCCGGTGGCGTTCTTCACCCGGACCCGCACCGGCGCGTTGGTGAGCAGGCTCAACAACGACGTGATGGGCGCTCAGCGCGCGTTCACCTCCACGCTGTCCGGCCTGGTCAGCAACGTGATCCAGCTCGTGCTCTCGCTCGCGGTGATGATGACGCTGTCCTGGCAGGTCACCGCGTTGGCACTGGTGCTGTTGCCGGTCTTCGTGCTGCCCGCCCGTCGGGTCGGCCGCCGGATGGCCGACCTGCAACGCGAGTCCGCGGGCCTCAACGCGTCGATGACCACCCAGATGACCGAGCGGTTCTCCGCACCAGGGGCGACCCTGGTGAAGCTGTTCGGCCGCCCGCTCGCCGAGGCCACCGACTTCGACGAGCGCGCGGGCCGCGTGCGCGACATCGGCGTGCGCACGGCGATGGCGGCCCGCTGGTTCATGACGAGCCTGCAACTGGTGTCCGCGTTGGCGCAGGCCCTGGTCTACGGCCTCGGCGGCTACCTCGCGCTGACCGGCGAACTCGCGGCGGGCACCGTCGTGGCGCTGGCGCTGCTGCTCACCCGCCTCTACACGCCGCTGACCGCGCTGGCGAACGTCCGCGTCGACGTGATGACGGCACTGGTGTCGTTCGAGCGCGTCTTCGAGGTCTTGGACCTGAAGCCGATGATCGCCGAGAGCCCCACGCCCCGCACCGTGCCAGCGGGCGCGGTCTCGGTGGAGTTCGACAACGTCCGTTTCGGCTACCCGGCGGCGAGCAAGGTGTCGCTGGCCTCGCTGGAGGAGGTCGCGGTCCTGGACCAGCGCGGTGGCCAGGAAGTGCTGCACGGCGTGTCGTTCGTCGCGGAGCCGGGCAGGATGATCGCCCTGGTCGGTTCGTCCGGCGCCGGGAAGTCCACGATCGCGTCCCTGGTTCCCCGACTCTACGACGTCGACTCCGGCATGGTCCGACTGTCTGGAGTGGACGTCCGCGAGCTGTCGTTCGACGCCCTGCGCGACACCGTCGGCGTGGTGACCCAGGACGGCCACCTCTTCCACGACACCATCCGGGCGAATGTGGCGTACGCCCGCCCCGAATCGACGGACCAGGAGATCCACGACGCCCTGCGCCGGGCCCGCCTGGCCCCCATGATCGCCGCCCTCCCCGACGGCCTGGACACGGTCGTCGGCGACCGCGGCTACCGTCTCTCGGGCGGCGAACGCCAACGCCTCACCATCGCCCGCCTACTCCTGGCCCAACCGCGCGTGGTGATCCTGGACGAGGCCACCGCGCACCTTGACTCGGAGTCGGAAGTGGCGGTGCGGGAAGCCCTGGCGGACGCGTTGTCCGGCCGAACGGCGTTGGTGATCGCCCACCGGTTGTCGACCGTCCGCGCGGCGAACCAGATCCTGGTCGTCGAGGACGGCTCCATTGTGGAGCGTGGAACCCACGACGAGCTGCTGGCCCGAGGCGGTCGCTACGCGGACCTGTACCGAACCCAGTTCGCCGCCCAGGACGCCGTCGCGTGACGGCACGTCCTTGAGCCGTGCTCTCAGGGCTCAGTGCGGAGTTGGCAGGCGAAACGCTTCGTGAACGGGGCCAGGATGGCGGACGCGCGGCGATGATGGCCTCGGTCTCCCGAGCGATCGCCCGCAGTCGAGCGCTCGGTCCTCGGCGTGGTCCACCTCGCTAGAGCTGCGGCACCCGGGTGACGTATTTCTCCAGCAGAGCGGCGTTCGCCGCGTCGCCACCCTCCACATTGGAGCTACGCCACCTGGGCAGGGCGACGCCCTGCTCGACGGCGCGGTCACCGATGCGGGCGAGGACCTGGTTCCACAGGTAGACCGAGGACAGTGTGGACACTGACGCGGTGACCGGGTCGACCTCCGGGTAGGCCACATCGCCCGGCTTGGTCAGGGTGTCCAGGATGATGGTGGCGTTCTGCGCGAGCGTCGACCTGGCCCGCCGAGGCGCCCCGACGGAGGCGGCGGGTGAGGTGACGGCGACGACCGGGCACCCCGCCGCGAGCGCGGCCTGGGCCAACTCCACCGGGTACGGGTTGACCCCGGAGTTGGAGAACACGACCAGCACGTCGTGTCCCGACCGGTGCACTTGCCCGAACACCTCGGCGGCCAGCCCGGATCGACGCTCGGCCGCCGTCGCCTCGCGTGCGCCGCCGAAGACGTGGATGTCGTCGTGGAACAGGGGACGCACGCAGGCGAGTCCTCCCGCGCGGTGGAAGGTCTCCGCGACGGCGGCCAGCGAGTGCCCGGCGCCACCGGTGAGGATGAGGCCGTCGGCGCGCACACAGGCGAGCACCAAGTCGGCCACATCGTCCAACACGACGGCGTTGTGCCTGCCGACCTCGGCAAGGTGGTCGAGCACAAGGTCGCCGTAGGGGTCCTCGGGCATCATGTCTCCTCAAACCGGGTCAGCTCGGATCGGTGGTCGGCGTCGGTGCCGTCGGCGATGTCGTCGCAGGGGACCAGCGCGACCGGGTGTCGCGCCAGGTAGGCCCGCCCGCCCTCGTCGGCGTCGGCGGCCGCGGCCACCCCGGCCCAGTGCGTGCGGCCGATCAGCACTGGATGCCCGGCCTCGGTCCCGTAGGTGGCCCGTGCGAGCGCGTCGGATGTGGCCATCTCGGCGAGCCTGCGGATGGCCTCGGGGGTGATGCCCGGGGTGTCGACGGGCAGGACGATCACCGCTGTCGCCCCGCGCAGTGCCGTCATCCCGGACAGGGCTGCCAACCCGACCCGCAGGGACGAGCCCACGCCGGTCGCCCAGTCCGGGTTGTCCACGACCAGGAACGGCAGGTCCGCTCGCGCTCGAACCTCGTCGGCGGCCGCGCCCAGCACGACGATCACCGGGTCGCAGCCGCCATCGGCCAGCGTCGCCGCGGCATGCTCGACCAGGAGACGATCCCGGAAGGGGGCCAGCGCTTTCGGCATTCCGAACCGGCTGCCGCCACCCGCGGCGAGCAGCAGACCCGCCACACCCGTCATGGTCGAAAGCCTAGTGTCGCGACCCCGGAATAATCATCGTCCAGACGATCTTCATGTCACCTGGTTCAGTGACCGGGCCGCAGATGGTCGACCATCAACGCGGTGAGCGCGTCCGGCGCCTCCTCGGGCACCCAGTGCGACACGTCGTCCAGCATCTCGAAGCGGTAGGCGCCGGTGACCCACTTCTCGCAGGACAGCGCGGCCGTGGAGCCGATCACCTGGTCTTCGGTGCCCCAGACGAACATCGTCGGCACCTCGACCGCGTCGGGCACCACCGTCCACCGGGTCGCCCGGTACCAGTTCAGCGCGGCGGTCAGCGCGCCCGGCTCGGACAGCCGGGTGACGTAGTCGTCGATGTGGGAGAGCGGCGGCCTGCGCTCGAAGATCTGCCGCAGCGCGGCGGCGTCGTCGGCGAGCAGTTTCTTCTCCGCCGAGCGCTCCTTGAGCGACGAGAGGTACTGCGACCGCAGGTGCTGGTCCTCGTCGTCGCGAATCGCGGCGGCCAGGGCGCCCGGGTGTGGCTCGGCGACCGCGACCAACGCCCGCACGCGGTCGGCGTGGTCGGCGGCGGTGTGCCACGCGACCGCCGCCCCGAAGCCGTGCCCCACCAGGTCGAACCGTGACCAGCCGAGCGAGTCCGCGATGGCGAGTACGTCGCCGACGAGGTCGTCCATCCTGTAGTCGGCGACGTCGTCGAAGCGGGCGTCGGGGGAGTAGCCGCGCTGGTCGGGCGCCACGGCGTGCCAACCGGACCGGCCCAACTCGGCGACCTGGTGTGACCACGCGGTCGACGCCTCGGGGAAGCCGTGCAGCAGCAACACCGGCGAGTCCTCCGGTGAACCCGCCGACAGCGCGTCGAATCGGCCTGCGGCTGTGGCGATCTGCACGTGCTCGGTCACGCGCCGCAGGCTACCGAGAGCCACCGACGGTCGGACCAGGCCGGTAGGGGGTCGCTTGCGAAGATTCGGGTGTGACCCTTGAGCCCAAGTTGCGTGTGTACGGCCCCACCGGGCCTGTCCGAGCCGCCGTCCTCGTCTTGCACGGCGGCCGGGAGCGCGGCAAAGGCTTGGTGAACCGATTCCAGCTCGCCTACCTGCGCATGATCCCCTTCGCCAAGGACATCCAGCGTAAAAGCGCTGGTCAAGGTATCGCGGTGGCGCAGTTGCAGAACCGCTACCGCGGCTGGAACGCACCCGACCTCGACCCGGTCCAGGACGCGCGGTGGGCTTTGGAACGCGTTCGTGAGGCGCACGGCGATGTGCCGGTGGTGCTGGTCGGGCACTCCATGGGCGGCCGGGTCGCGCTACGGGTGGCGGACGACCCGTCGGTGGTGGCGGTCTGCGCGCTCGCTCCCTGGACCAAGGCGGGCGAGCCGGTGGATCACCTTGTCGGGCGAACCGTACTGATCGCCCATGGTGTCCGGGACCGGATGACCGACCCGCGGCTGTCCTATGACTACGCGCGCCGAGCGAAGCTCGTCACCGACCGCGTCGCCCGCTTCGACGTCCTCGACGAAACCCACGCCATGCTGCGCCAGGCCGACAAATGGACCCGCCTGGTGACCGGCTTCGTGCTCGGTGTCCTCGACACCCAACCGATCGACCCCCGGATTACGAACGCCCTGGGACAGCCCTCACCGGAAGGGCTCAAAGTCCCGCTGTAGGGGGAGGTCCCAGTGACGCCTGGTGATCGGTTTGGGAACGGGCGCTTCGATCGGCGCACCGTCGCGGTCGTCGGCAGCGGAGTGGCCGGGCTGACCGCCGCGTACCTGTTGCAGCGCCGCTATGACGTGTCACTGTTCGAAGCGGATGACCGGATCGGCGGCCACGCCCACACCCACGACCTGCCGACGTCGGACGGCCGTATCGCCCAGGTCGACAGCGGTTTCATCGTCCACAACGAGCGCACCTACCCCAACCTGCTGCGGCTCTTCGGCGAGTTGGGTGTGGCCACGCGCGAGTCCGAGATGTCGATGAGCATCCGCTGCGACGGGTGCGGGCTGGAGTACGCCGGAGCGCGCGGCCTCAAGGGTCTGTTCGCCCAGCCGAGCAGTCTGGGCAGTCCGCGGTTCCTGCGGATGCTGAGCGAGGTCAAGCGGTTCCACCGGCACGCCCGCCGCGTGCTGCGCGACGACCCGGGCGAGATCACGCTGCGCGGGTTCGTCGTGGTCGGCGGCTACTCGCGCTACTTCGTCGAGCACTTCCTGATCCCGGTCGTGTCGGCGGTGTGGTCCTCGGGCGCCGAGTCGAGCATGCGCTACCCCGCTCGGTACCTGTTCGAGTTCCTGCACCACCACGGCATGCTGGCGGTGACCGGCTCACCCCAGTGGAAGACCGTGGTCGGCGGCTCCCGCTCCTATGTCGAGCGCGCGGCCAAGGGGCTCTCCGCGGTCCAGGTCTCCACGCCGGTCCGAGCCCTGATCCGGCACGGCGACCACGTGGCCATCCACGACGACGCCGACGAGGTCTACCGGTTCGATCGCGTGGTCGTGGCCACCCACCCCGACCAGGCGCTGCGCCTGCTGGCCGACCCCACCGACGCCGAGCGTGCCGTTCTCGGCGCGTTCCGGTACTCGCGCAACGAGACGCTGCTGCACACCGACACGTCGATCCTGCCGCGCGCGGAGAACGCTCGGGCGTCCTGGAACTACCTCAAGCCCGCCTGCTCGTCCACCGACGGGCCGGTCCGCGTCAGCTACGACATGAACCGCCTCATGGGACTGGCCGAACCGGCGGACTACCTGGTCACCCTCAACGCCGAGGACCTCGTCGCCCCGAACGACGTGCTCCGCCGCATGACCTACGAGCACCCCGTCTACACCCCCGAGTCGGTCGCCGCCCAACAACGGCTGCCCGAGTTGAACGACGGCACCGTCGCTTACGCGGGCGCCTACCACGGCTGGGGCTTCCACGAGGACGGGTGCGCCGCGGGCGTGCGGGCCGCGCAGTCGTTCGGGGCGGGCTGGACCACGTGACAGGACGAACCCCGGCCCTCTACGACGCGTCGGTGAGCCACGTTCGCACCGAACGGGTCGACCGGGCTTTCGCGCATCCGGTCTACATGTGGCTCGTCGACCTCGACGCGGTGCCGAAGTTGCCGCGCTGGCTGCGGCCGTTCGCCCGGTTCGAGGCCCGCGACCATCTCGGCGACCCGAACTCCACCATCAAGGACAACCTGACCCGCTGGCTGGCGAGTCAGGGCGTCGAGGTGGCGGGCCGGGTGCTCATGCTGGCCAACGCCAGGGTCCTCGGGTACGTGTTCAACCCCATCACCGTCTACTGGGTCCACGACGCCGCCGACGAACTGGACTGTGTCGTCGCCGAAGTCCACAACACCTACGGCGAACGTCACTGCTACCTACTGCGCACCGACGAAGCGGGCCGGGCGAGGGTGGACAAGGAGTTCTACGTCTCGCCCTTCCTGCACATGGGCGGGCACTACCTGATGCGGTTGCCGCGTCCCGGTGTCAGGCTTTCGGTGACGGTGACCCTGCGGCAGGACGGCAGCACACCGTTCACGGCGACCCTCACGGGAACGCGCAAGGAAGCCTCGCTCGCGGAGGTGGTCAGGATGATCGTGCGGCGACCGTTCATGCCGCAACGGATCAGCGCCCTGATCCGCGGTCACGGCATCGCGCTGTGGCTGCGTCGAATCCCGGTCGTGCGCCGCCCCCAGCACCTTCGGCAAGAAGGAGTCCAGTGACCGAACCATCCCTGCGGCCGGACGGCACGACCGTCGACCAGGCCGCCGCGCGACCGCCGGACACCGAGTGGGGAACGCTGTTCACCCCGCCGAACAACCCGGCCCGTGCCCGTATCGCCCGGGCGCTTTTCCACAACGCCGTGCGCACCCTGCCCGTCCGGGTCGTGTTCCCCGGCGGACGCCGGATGGGCGCGGGCGGACCGGACTCCCCGATCATGCGGGTGCACCGGCCGACCTCGTTCTTCCACCGGCTCGGCGTCGACGCCAAAATCGGTTTCGGCGAGGCGTACATGGTGGGCGACTGGACCAGCACCGCGCTGGTCGAGCTGCTCACCGAGTTCTCCGCCCGGATGAGCACGCTCATCCCGCCCCGGCTCCAGGCGTTCCGCCGCTGGGTCGACCGGCGCCAGCCCAGCACCGAGGAGAACACCGTCTCCGGGGCCAGGGAGAACATCCACCGGCACTACGACCTGTCGAACGAGTTGTTCGCGACCTTCCTCGACGAGACCATGACCTACTCGTCGGCGTTGTTCGAGCCGGGCACGACCGACCTCCACACCGGACAGTTGCGCAAGATCGATGGCGTGCTCGACTACGCCCGCGTCGACGCCGAATCCCACGTGCTCGAGATCGGCACCGGGTGGGGCGCGCTGGCCATCCGCGCGGCACAGCGCGGCGCGCGGGTCACCTCGCTGACCATCTCCGCCGAGCAGAAGACGTTGGCGGAGAAGCGGATCGCCGAGGCGGGACTGTCCGACCGGGTCCAGGTGCTGCTGCGCGACTACCGGGAGGCGCAGGGCACCTATGACGCGGTGGTCAGCGTCGAGATGATCGAGGCAGTCGGCGAGCGCTACTGGCCGACGTACTTCGGCACCGTGGACCGACTGCTCAAGCCGGGCGGCCGGTTCGGCCTGCAGGCCATCACGATGCCCCACGATCGGATGCTCGCGACCAGGGATTCCTACACCTGGATTCACAAGTACGTCTTCCCCGGCGGCATCATCCCGTCGGTCGAGACGATCGAGCGAAACCTCGCCGAGCACACCTCGATGCGGGTGCGCACCTTCCGTGACTTCGGTCTCGATTACGCCGAGACGCTCAAGCAGTGGCGGGTGCGCTTCCTCGACCACTGGCAGGACGTGTCCGCGCTCGGCTTCGACGAGACGTTCCGCCGCATGTGGGAGTTCTATCTCGGCTACTGCGAAGCGGGCTTCCGTTCCGGCTACATCGACGTTCGCCAATTCTCCATCGGCAACTGAGTCCGTCACCGGGCCGGGTGATTTCGTGATCACCCGGCCCGTACCGTGTGCGCAACCCCGGTGGTGGGTCCCGCGTCCTGTCACAGGGGAGTGGGAGACTCCCGGTGAGAAGGGGGACACGGTGGTCACGACGCGCCAGACTGGTGGAAGCTCATGAGCTATGGACACGCCCAGGGACAATCAGGGCGGCCCGGCCACAACCCGACCCGTCGGATGGAACAGCCGGGCGGGCGTGGTCAGCCCAGGCCGTACCAGCCGCCGCAGGAGCATGAGCAGCGCGGACGCCGCCCGCAGCACGACCGTTTCGGCCCGCCGCCGTCTCGTCGGGGCGGTCCGTCGCACGACAAGTACGGCTCCCCGCCGCCCCGACCCCGCAAGCGCCGCGCGGGCCGGGTCTTCCTGATCATCCTGATCCTCATCGTCGCACTGCTGGCGGCACTGTGGATCTACGTCGAGACCTCCCTCAACCGCGTCGCCGCACTGAGCGACTACGAGGGCAGGCCCGCGGCGGGCGCGGGCACGAACTGGCTCATCGTCGGATCGGACAGTCGCGAGGGCCTGACCGCCGAGGACGAGGAACGCCTCGCCACCGGCGACACCAAGGGCCAGCGCACCGACACGATCATGCTGCTGCACATCCCGGACAACGACGTGAAGCCCACCCTGGTGTCACTGCTGCGCGACTCCTATGTGGACATCCCGGGCAAGGGCAAGAACAAGCTGAACGCCGCCTACGCCTTCGGCGGCCCGGCGCTGCTCGCCAAGACGGTGGAAACCAACACCAAACTGCGCCTCGACCACTACATCGAGATCGGCTTCGGCGGTTTCGAGTCGGTCGTGGACGCCGTCGGCGGCGTCGACATGTGCCTGCCGGAGCCGTTGAAGGACCCGCTGGCCGGCATCGATCTGGCGGCCGGATGCCAGGAACTCAGCGGCGCGGACGCGTTGGGATACGTCCGCACACGAGTCGGACCGCGCGCCGACCTCGACCGGGTGATCCGCCAGCGCGAATTCCTCAGCGCCCTGACCGACAAGGCGACGAGCGCGGGAACCCTGATCAACCCGTTTCGCCTGATCCCCCTCGTGACGAGCGCCCCGGACGCGGCGACCCTCGACGAGGGCGACCACCTGCACAACCTGCCCAGCCTCGCCTTCGCCATGGGCGGCGGCCCGGTGACCACGACAGTGCCGATGGGCGGCAGCAAGCGGGTCCAGGGCGCGGGCGCGGTGATCCTCTGGGACGCGAAGAAGGCACCGCGCCTGTTCGAGGCGTTGAACACCGATGTCGAGGTACCCGCCGACCTGATCGTCGGCCCACCGAAGTAGACCGTCCAGCACAGAGAACAGGGCGGGGTTCGACGATCGTCATCGAACCCCGCCCTGTTCGTCGTCCGGTCACAGCGGTCGGTTTCAGCTCAGGCGGCTGGGCTCTTGCGGGCGCGCAGGATTTCCAGGGCCTTGTCCGCGTGTACGGCGAAGCGGAGTTCGCTCTTGATGGATTCGATGACGGTGAAGTCGGTGTCGATGACGAAGGTCTTGCGCTTGGTCAGCAGCGGGCCGAACTTGCGGCGTACGCCGAACTGCTTGGCGACCGCGCCGTCCGGGTCGGAGAGCAGCGGGTAGTCGAACGAGTTGGCGGTCGCGAACTCGGATTGTTTGGCGACCGTGTCCGGGCTGATGCCGACGCGGTGGGCGTTCACCTCGCCGAATTCGGTGGCCAGGTCGCGGAAGTGGCAGCTTTCCGCGGTGCAGCCGCTGGTCATCGCGGCCGGGTAGAAGAACAGCACCACGGGGCCGGTCTCCAGGAACTCTCCTAGGGTGCGGTCCTGGCCGGAGTCGTCCTTGAGGGTGAAGTTCGGGGCGCGGTCGCCGGTGTCCATCGGTCTCCTCCTACTTGGCGTTCTTCTTCGGGGGCAGCGGGAAGAACCCGCTGGTTCTGGCCACATAGTCGGCGTAGCCGGGGCGGCTGTTCGACAAATGCTTCTCGGTCAACGGCTTTCCCGTGCCCTTGGCGAGCAGGTAGG
>JALZNB010000164.1 GCA_030857905.1 Actinomycetota bacterium | reverse complement strand
GTTCTCGCCTGGTTTGCTCGTCGTGTCGCCGAACACCTCGTTCAACGCCTCTTCGATTGTCGGGGCGAATCCAACCCGGTTACCGAAGGACACCAGCACTCGCGCGAGTTGCGGGAAGGCGTTGGCGTTCTTTTGCTGGATGTAGATCGGCTCGACGAAGAGCAGCCCGTCACCGACCGGCAGGGTCAGCAGGTTGCCGAATCTGACGTTGACTGTCGGGTTCTGGATGAGTGTTCTGTTCTCGGCCACTTCCGGCGTGGTCAGGAACCGGTTCTGGATTTGGCCGGGACCGTCGATTTGCGATGTTCCCTCGGTGGGTAGTCGCAGGATTCTGATCTGTCCGTAATCTTGCGGATCCGAGGACACCGATACCCAGGACGCCAGGAACGACCGGTTCAGCAACGTCAGGGCGCTGGTGATCTGAAAGGTTGTCTTGGTTTGCCCTGGCGCCTGCGCGAGCACGTAGTACGGCGGTTGCTTGGAGCCGTTCTCGCTGTTGGTGTTGGCCGCGCCGTCCTCGGTCGGGTCGGTGGGGACGTTCCAGAACGTCTTCTGCGAGTAGAACTCGCCCGCGTCGGACACGTGGTACTTCGACAACAGTTCGCGCTGGACCTTGAACAGGTCTTCCGGGTAGCGGAAGTGCTCACGCAGGTTCTGCGAGATCTCCGAGCTCGGCTTCACCGTGCCGGGGAACACGCCCTGCCACGCCTTGAGGACCGGGTCCTTGTCGTCGATGGAGTACAGCGACACCTGACCGCTGTAGGCATCCACAGTGGCCTTGACCGAGTTGCGGATATAGCTGATCGTCCGGTTGTCCTGCCGTACGACGCCGCCGAGTGAGTCGCTTGTCGCCGCGCCCAGGGGGGTGCGCTGTGCGTACGGGTAGTTCTCCAGGGTCGTGTAGCCGTCGATGATCCAGATGATGCGGCCGTCGACCACCGCCGGGTAGGGGTCGCCGTCAAGGGTCAGCCACGGGGCGTACTTGCTCACCCGGTCCCGGGGGTTGCGGTTGTAGATGATCTTGGACTCGTCGGTGACCTGCGACGAGAACAGGATGTTGCGCTCGGCGTAGTGCGCCGCGAAGACCAACTTGTTGAACAGGCTGTCGATTTCGACGCCGCCCGCGCCTCGGTAGCTGTGGCTGGAGTTGGCGGTGTCGTACTCCAGGTCCCGGTCGCCGTCCCGACCGCCGGTGATGGCGTAGTTGTCGGTGGCGAGCTCCCCGTAGTAGATCCGCGGCTCGTCGACCTTGATCGCGCCCTTCGTGGTCAGGTCGCTGACCTTGAAGACCGGGAAACCGCCCTGGTCACTGGTGTCCTGCAACGCGGAGTTGACCGTGTTGGCGGGCGCGGCCACGAACCCGTTGCCGTGGGTGAAGACCATGTGGCGGTTGACCCAGTTGCCCTGCTCGGCGGTGAGCCCGCTGGTCTTGATCTCGCGGGCGGCGACGATGTAGTCCTGGGTCTTGCCGTCGATGGTGTACCGGTCGACGTCGAGCTTCTCCGGGAAGCCGTAGAAGTTCTCCCGGCCCTCCCGCTGGGTGAAGGTCGGCGCGAGGATGTTCGGGTCGAGGAGCCGCACGTTGGAGATGGTGTTGATGTTGTTCTGCTCGGAGCGGATCTTCTCCGGTGAGACGTCCGTCGTCCCTCGATAATCCTGGGTGATGACCTTGTCCGGACCCAGCCCGAACGCCGCCCGCGTCGCCTCGATGTTGCGCTGGATCGACAGCGCTTCCTTGGCGTTCTCGTTCGGGCGCACCGAGAGCTGCTGGATGATCGCGGGCCACGCCGCGCCGACCAGGACCCCGGAGAGGATCAACAGCGCGGTGGCGATCGCGGGCAGTTGCAGGTTGCGCAGGAAGGCGCCCGCGAAGAAGGCGACCGCGCAGAACGCCGCGATGAACATCAGGATCAGCTTGGCGGGCAACACCGCGTTGAGGTCGGTGTAGGTGGCGCCGCTGAACCGGGGATTGGCGGAGGAGAAGAGGAGTTCGTAGCGCTCGAAGAAGTAGTCGACCGCGTAGATCAGCACGAACACGCCCGCGGTGATCGACAGTTGCATCCGCGCCGCGGCGGCGAGCTGTCCGCCCTTGCCCGCGAGCCGGATGCCGCCGAAGATGTAATGCGTGATCAGCGCTCCGAAGAACCCGATGGCGACGGCCACGAACAACCAGCTGATCACCCAGCCGATGAACGGCAGGCTGAAGGCGTAGAACCCGAGGTCGATGTTGAACTGCGGATCGTTGATGCCGAACTCGGTTCCGTTGAGCATCAACTGCGCCAACTGCCAGTCGCCCTGCGCCGCCGACCCCGCGATGAGTCCAACGAGGACCGGGATGCCGATACCGAACAGCCTGACTCGCTGCACCACGGTCGAGCGGTAGCGGGCCAGTGGATCGTCCGCACTGGACACCGGCACGAACACGGGCCGGGATCGGTAGGCGATCCACAGACTCAACGCGAGTACACCACCGACCAACGCCCCGACGACGAGGAACAGGGTGATCCGCGTGAGGACGACTGTGGTGAACACCGAGCGGATCCCGACCTCGCCGAACCACAGCCAGTTGACGTAGGTACTGAGCAGCCGTGACCCGACGAGCAGGAGCACCACGAAGATGCCTGCGATGGTGAGCAGGATCCGACTACGGCGGGACAGCTTCGGCAGGCCGATGGGAGGCCGAGTGGCCACTGGGCACGCTCCAGAGTCGCTTGCTGAAAACTTGCGGGGGGTGGCCGAAGAGAGCCGCCCTGAGTCTTCAACTCTATTCGGGCCGCTTCAAGTTCCCGATTGGGTGCCCGAAATGCGCGGATGGCCGAGGTGGCCGCCGCCGGATCGGGTGAATCGGGATGCGATTATGTGCGGTGTGAGCGCTCCCCACGACCTGCCGTCCGTCATCCGCGAGGTCGAGGATTTCGTGTCGACCGGCGGTTGGGACCAGCCGCCGCAGTTGTTCGCGTTGGTCCCCACCGATCATCTGTTGCGCGAGCAGCCCGATCTGGCGGGCCAGGTCGACCCGTCGGCGGCACTGACACCGGTGGCTCAGGACTCGCTGACCGACGACGACCTCGGCGCCGCGTTGGCCGGAATCATGTGGCCGGACACGGTGCGCGGCTGCGCGCTCGCCCAAGAGATCGTCATGCTCCCGCCGGAGGCCGAGGCCGACCTGCCCGAGAACGACGACGCCATCGCCAAGCTGGCCGCGTCTCACCCGAAGGCACGCGAGGCACGGCTGGTGGCTGCGGCGTTGCGCGACGGCACTATCGCGTGCGTGCTGAGGTTGCGCGGCGGGGAGACCGACGAGGTCGTCGAGCACCCCGACCTCGCGCCGAACCTCACCGCCGCCCTCCTCGACACCCTGCGGGACTAGTGCGGTGGCCACTGATGTTTGCCGTGGTCGGCGGGTCCACGGCGTGGCTGACGGCGCGGGTGGAAAGGCACTCGTACTGGACGTACTTGGCCTTTTCCGGCCGTGCCGTCAGGCACGTCGTGGGCGGGTCGAACACGGTGAACGTCAGTGGTCACCGCACTAACAGCCGGGGGTGTCGCGTCCCGCTTGAAGGTCTTCGAGGGACTTGACCGCGCCGCCCAGGGTTTCCACCTTGACCAGCCGCAAACCGTCCGGCGCGTTCTCCTTGGCCTCGACGCAGTTCTCGGCGGGCACCAGGAACGTGGTGGCGCCTTCCTCACGAGCCGCGGCCATCTTGAACGGGATGCCGCCGATCCGGCCGACCTGGCCCTGCGTGCTGATCTCACCGGTGCCCGCGATCGTGGTGTCGCCGCCGAGACCGCCCGGGGTGAGCCGATCGACGATCGCGAGCGAGAACATCAGCCCGGCGGACGGGCCACCGACGTCTTCGAGGGTGATCTCGGTCGTGAATTTCACGTCGGGCCGCTCTGTCGGGCCGAGTCCGATGAAGCCTTCGTCGCGGGCCTCGACGCCGTAGTCGGTCGCGTTGCCCAGGGTGATCGTCGCCGTCTTGTCCACACCCTCTCGCGTGAACCTGACCCCGATCGTCTGCCCTGGACGGCTACCGGCCAACGCGGCTCGCACGTCCTCGGCCTTGGCGACCGGCTTGCCGTTGATCTCCAGGAGCTGATCGCCCGGCGCGAGCACCTTGTCGGCGGGGGCGCCCGCGGTGATCTGTCCGGCGATGACCTTCATCGGGTAGTTGAGGTAGCGCAGCGCGGCGACTTGGGCGTTGCTCTGCGAGTCCTGGAAGAGCTTGGTGTTCTGCTCCTCGATCTGTTCCTCGGTCTCACCGGGCCGGAAATACTCCTCGCGCGGGGCGAGCGCGTACCGCCCACTGACCCACTTGCCCAAGGCATCGAAGAGACTGACATCGTCGTCGACCGACACTGTCGTCATGCGGAGCTGACCGCTGGTCGGGTAGGTCTGCTCACCGTCAACCTTCACGATCGGCACGCCGTCGACATCGCCGAGAGTGTCGTAGGTCGGGCCAGGCCCCAGCGAGACATACGGCACCGGCACCAACAGGCCGACAAGGACGAACACGACAGCGAGCACACCACTCAGCAGGACCGTCCACCCACGCCGGGTAAGCGTCCACAGTTGGTTGTCATGCGGAGGCGGGGCGTCCGTGAGGGCAGGGGCATCCGGTGAGGTGCTCACAAAAGCACAGGGTACGTGCGTTCGCACAGGGCGGATCACTGGAGTGGCATGCCCGCGTACCGTGGACCCATGAGCGAGTTCAAGTTCGGCTTCAACTTGCCGGACCCAGATGACCGGGACAAGAACAACGACCCGGCCAAGGGCGGCGGGAGTGAGAACCCCGCCGACGCGTTCGGCCAACTCGGCGAGATGTTGAGCCAGCTCGGCCAGATGCTGAGCCAGGCGGGCTCGTCCACCGGACCGGTCAACTACGACCTCGCCAAGCAGATCGCGCTGCAGAAACTCACCGGTCAGATGGGTTTCTCGGCCTCGGACTCGACCAAGGCGGTCACCGAGGCGGTGCATCTCGCCGAGATGTGGCTCGACCCGGTCACCACGCTGCCCGCGGGCGCCACCTCGACGAAGGCGTGGACACCGCGCGACTGGGTGGAGCACACACTGCCCACCTGGCAGCGCCTCTGCGACCCGGTGGCCCGCCGCATGTCCGGCGCCTGGGTCGACGCACTGCCCGCCGAGGCCAAGCAGCAGGCGGGCCCGCTGTTGGCGATGGTCGGCCAGATGGGCGGCATGGCGTTCGGTTCGCAGCTGGGCAACGCCCTGGCACAACTCGCCGCCGAGGTCCTGACCTCGACCGACATCGGCCTCCCGCTGGGCCCACCGGCGACAGCGGCGTTGCTGCCCGCCAACATCGAAGAGTTCACCAAGGGCCTGGAGCGCCCGTCGAGCGAGGTCATGGTCTTCCTCGCCGCTCGCGAGGCCGCCCACCAGCGCCTGTTCGCCCACGTCCCGTGGCTCCGCCAGCGACTGCTGGCCACCGTCGAGGAATTCGCCAACGGCATCACGGTCGACACGACAGCCCTGGAGGAGCTGGCCTCCCAGGTCGACCCCTCGAACCCGGAGACCATCGAGAAGGCCATGCAGTCGGGGGTGTTGGAACCCCAGACCACCCCGGAGCAGAAGGCCGCCCTGGCCCGCCTGGAAACCCTGTTGGCCCTGGTCGAGGGCTGGGTCGACATCGTCGTCGGCGAAGCGGTGACCGAGCGCCTCCCCGGTGCCGAGGCGCTGCGCGAGACCCTGCGCCGCAAACGCGCCTCAGGCGGCCCCGCCGAGCAGACCTTCGCCACCCTGGTCGGCCTGGAACTACGCCCGCGCCGCCTCCGCGCCGCGGCGTCGCTCTGGCGCCTGCTGACCGACAGGCACGGCATCGAGATCCGAGACGGCCTCTGGGCCCACCCCGACCTGATGCCCACGGCGGCCGACCTGGACGACCCGCTGGAATTCGCCGACCGCGTCGGCAGCAAGTCCGACCTGGACGACGACCCGATCGCCCAACTCAAGCGAACCGAACAGTCCGAAGAGTCCAAAGACGCGGAAAAGAAGACCGACGACTGAACGTATCGCCAGATCCACCGCACCAACACGCGGCCACGGTGACCGGTTGGATTCTCAACCGGTCACCGTGGCTTTTTGCAGCGGGCGCAAGTCCCCGCACCCCCGAGTCGCGGATCCAGTCACCCACAGACGTTTCAAGAACTGAACCCGGCCGCCGGAAAGCCTTCGAGGTTCAGGAAAGTATCGAACCCCCAGCATCAATCTTCCACACTGACGCCCCATCCGGCGGCGGCGGACAATCCCTCCAAATAGCCCACAGCGCGATCAGTTCGTGGATACTCCCGAACCAACTCCCAAAAATCAGCCCCATGCCCCGGCACCAGCAAATGCGCCAATTCGTGCACCAACACGTAATCAAGGACCCAGGCGGGCACTTCCCGCAACCGCTCGCTGACCCGAATGGTCCGATCGACGGGTGTGCAGGACGCCCATCGGGTGCGCATGGGCGGCACCCACCGGACCGAGGCCGGGTCGCACCGGCCGTCGAAGTAGCTCTCAGACAGTTCAGCGCACCGGGCGAGCAGTGCGTCGTCGGACGTTCGCGCGGGCGAGCGCCGCCGAGTCTCGTTGCGCAGGAGCCTGCGCTGCATCTCCACAACCCAGTGCGCTTCCTCCTTCTTGGAGAGCCGGGCGGGGATCTGGACAATGAGGGTGTCACCCTCGTGATAGGCGGTGACGGTGCGGGTTCTGCGCTTGCTCCTGCGCACCTCGACGCGGGGTTCGACCACACCCTCAACGGTAAGGCCAGGCACCGACATCGCGGGAGCGTCCGCGGGGTGTGACATCGAACCTGTGGATAACTGAATCCACCATCCGGCCCAGTCGGGCACTCTGATCGCCATGAGCACAGACACCCTTCCGCGCCGCCCGCGCCTTCGTCCTGGCCTCGCCCTGCTGCATCGCCGCACCGGCGAGATCCAGATCGGTCTCGACCCGCGGCACGCCACGGTCGTGAGCGACCTGCCCGGCCCCGTCGTCGACGCGGCGGGCACGTTGTCCGGCGGCCGCACGACCGATGAATTGCTGGACCGGGTCGGACCACGACATCGGGCCGCGATGCACACCCTGCTGACGAGCCTCGCCGGGCAAGGCTACGTGGAGGACGCGGCGGCACCCGAGGTCCCGCTACCGCGTCGGCTCGCCGCCGACATGACCGCGGCCGCGCTCCGACGGGCGACGACACCGGCCGCGCGTACCGACTTCGGCGTGGCCATCCACGGCGATGGGCGGATCGCCGTGTCGGTCGCCTGCCTGCTGGCCTCCGCTGGAATTGGTCGAATCCACGTCCAGGCGCGGGGAGAAGTCACCGCCGAGGACGTGGGAACCGGTTTGACGCCCGATGACATCGGACGGTCCCGGCAGGAAGCCGTCCACGACGCGGTGCGGCGGATCGACGACGAGATCGGAACGCAACGGTTCACCCGACGGCTACCCGATCTAGTGGTGCTGACTGACGCGCTGGTGCCTGACCCGAGTGTGGTGGCTCGATTGTCCCTGAACGACGTCTCGCATCTGATGGTTCGGGTGCGCGACGGGGTCGGACTGGTGGGGCC
>JALZNB010000160.1 GCA_030857905.1 Actinomycetota bacterium | reverse complement strand
TCGATGTGGAATTCCTCGATCCAGAACAGCGCGTTGGCCACCAGGAAGGTGCGCACCTCGTTGCGACCGAAGTCGAACACGAGCGTGCCCCAGTCCGGCTGTTCGCCCCGACGCGGATCGCCGTGCTCGTAGAGCGGGCCGCCGTCGAAGCGGGCCAGTGCCCAGGTGTCGCGCGGGAAGTGCGCGGGGACCCAGTCGACCAGTACGCCGATGCCGCGCTGGTGCAGCGTGTCGACGAAGTGGCGGAACTCGTCCGGGGTGCCGAACCGCGAGGTGGGCGCGTAGTACGAGGTGACCTGGTAGCCCCAGGACCCGCCGAACGGGTGCTCGGCGACGGGCAGCAACTCCACGTGGGTGAAGTTGTGCTCGACCAGGTAGTCCCCGAGCTGCTCCGCCAGTTCACGGTAGTTCAGCCCTTGTCGCCAGGAGGCGAGATGGACCTCGTAGGCGCTCATCGGCGCGGCCGCCCATTCGGTCGCCTCGCGCCGCGCGATCCACTCGGCGTCGTCCCACTGGTAGTCCACAGTGGACGTGACGATCGACGCCGTCGCGGGCGGGACCTCGGTGGCGAACGCCATCGGGTCGGCCTTCTCGTGCCACGACCCGTCGGCGGCGTGGATGCGGAACTTGTATCGGCTGCCCGGCGGCACACCGGGCAGGAAGACCTCCCACACCCCGGACGAACCGAGCGACCGCATCGGGTTCGCCCGCCCGTCCCAGCCGTCGAAGTCGCCGCACACCCGCACACCTCGGGCGGTGGGGGCCCACACCGCGAACGACGTGCCCTCCACGACGCCCGCCGGGGTCTCGTAGCTGCGCTGGCGCGCGCCCAGGATCTCCCACAGCCGCTCGTGGCGGCCTTCGGCGAACAGGTGCAGATCGAGTTCGCCCAGGGTCGGCAGCCACCGATAGGGATCGTCGACCAACACGGCGTCACCGTCGTAGGTCACTTCCAGCAGGTATTCGAGGGGTACTTCGGGCAGTGCCGCCTCGAACAGGCCATCACTGACCTCGTTCAACTCATAACGGTGGGTGCCCGCGAGGACGGCTACCGCCGTGGCGTGTGGCCGTAGGGCGCGCGCCACGGCACGCCCCGGCTTGCCGGGGTCGGCGTGGACACCGAGCACGGAGTGGGGATCGTGGTGCGCCCCCGCGAGCAGGCGTTCGATCTCGTCAACCAAAGTTCAACCTTGGGCTATGTAGGACTGGAGTTGGTCCCGGGTCGATTCGAGCTGGCTGATGTGGCTCTTGACCACGTCGCCAATGGAGACGATGCCCGCCAGCCGCCCATCGGAAACCACCGGCATGTGTCGGATTCGGCGTTCGGTCATCGTCGCGGCGAGACTGTCCACGCTGTCCTCCGGCGTACAGGTGAGGACGTCCGCGGTCATGATGGTGGAAACCTTGGCGTTCAACAGGTCGCTGCCGCGTTTGTCGAGTCCGCGGACGACGTCGCGTTCGGACACGATACCGACCACCGCGTCGCCGTCGACGACGACGAGCGCGCCCACGTTGTGTCTGGCCAGTTCTTCGATGAGGCCGGCGACCGACGTGCCGGGTTCGACTGTGGCGACCTCGGTCCCCTTACCCCGCAACACATCTGAGATCCGCATTGTGGACACCCCGATCTTGTCCGTAGGGATTGACCTGCGTGACCGCCGTGGCGGACCCTGACGATCAGGTTAACCACCTCCGGGCCCGGCCGAAACTCGGCTAACCCGGTGATATCGACCTCCCGTCCGCTCGATCAGCGGTGTCACGCCTGCGCCGCCCGCTGGATCGCGGCGAGCGGGATGCCGACCCAGTCGGGCCGGTTGCGGTGTTCGTAGGCCACCTCGTAGACGGCTTTGTCCAGCTCAAGGGCCCGCAGCAACACCGCCTGCGCGCGGGGGTCGTCCCCGACCGTGGCGTAGCCGTCGCAGAACGCCGAGCGGTTGCGGTCCGCCCACTCCGCGGCCCTGATGTGGAGTTGGTGGTCCGATTCGTCGCCTGCGAGCAGGTGTAGCGCCGCGTAGTCGAACGAGCGCAGCATTCCGGCGACGTCGCGCAACGGAGACCGGGTTCGCACCCGGTCGGCCGGTCGCGACGCCGGTTCGCCCTCGAAGTCGATCAGCACCCAGCCCGAGGTCGTGCGCAGCACCTGACCCAGGTGGAGATCGCCGTGCACCTGCTGGACCAGGACGCCGTCGACCAATCCGCG